>CAYSAR010000074.1:0-9792 GCA_964428985.1 uncultured Gemmatimonadaceae bacterium
GGTGAGCCACGAGCTGCGCACGCCGCTCACCTCGATGCGCGGCGCGCTCGGCCTGATCATCGGCGGCAAGGTCGGCGAGGTGCCGCCGAAGGCACGCGAGCTCATGCAGATCGCGATGTCGAACACCGAGCGCCTCATCCGGCTCATCAACGACATCCTCGACATCGAGAAGATGGATGCGGGCCATGTCGCGGTCCGGCGCGACCGGCTGGCCCTGCGCCCGTTGCTCGAGACGATGCTCGCCGGCCTCGAGGGGCTCGCCCGCGACGCGAAGGTCTCGCTCACGCTCGAGGCGCCGGTCGAGGGCGAGGTGATCGGCGACGCCGACCGGCTCGTGCAGGTGTTCACGAATCTCGTCTCGAACGCCGTGAAGTTCTCGCCGGCGGGGTCGGCGGTGCGGCTCTCCCTCGCGCGCGGGTCGGGTGTCCTGACGGTGCGCGTCCGCGACCATGGACCGGGCATCCCACCGGAGTTCGCCGATCGCATCTTCGGGCGATTCCAGCAGGCCGGCGGCGCCGTGTCACGCAAGAGCGGCGGCACCGGGCTCGGACTCAGCATCGCGAAGGCCATCACCGAGTTGCACGGCGGGCGCATCGGCTTCGAGCCGGCCGACGGCGGCGGGACGGTGTTCTGGGTCGAGCTCCCGCTCGCGCCGGTCATCACCGGGGAGTTCGATGCGCGCCGCTCGGTGCTCATCGTCGAGGACGACCCCGGGATGCGCGACGTGCTCGTCGCGCAGGTCGAGGCGTTCGCGCGTCCGATCGCGGTGCCGAGCGCCGAGGCGGCGCTGGAGTTGCTCGGCCGCGACCAGGTCGCGGCGATCGTGCTCGACCCGGGACTCCCCGGCATGAGCGGGCTCGAGTTCGCACGCGCGATCCGCGCCGACCCGCGGTTGCGCACGATGCCCGTGTTCCTGTTCTCGGCGAGCGAGCAGGATCCCGAGGAATTGCGCCGGGCGGGGATCCGCGCCGCGGACGTCTACGTGAAGTCGCGCGACTCCGAGGAGGTGCTCTTCGACCGACTCAAGGCGACGATCAGAAACAAGCCGACGCCGCGCTGAGGGCGTCGTCGCCGGGCGCGAGGCGGACGACCGTCGCGCCGTTCGCTTCCAGTGCCGCGAGCAGCGGCGCATCCGAGTCGACCATCGCGACGGCCGCGGTGGCGCCTTGATCGGAGGGCGGCGCGGTCATCGCCGACGCCACGACGCGCTCCGGCACGAGGCCGCGGACGAGACACTAGGCGGCGAGCGCGCGCGTCGGCTCGTCGGCGAGATCGACGAGGAGGAGCCGACGCGCCGGCGATCCGCCGAGCACGGTCGGCAGGAGCGAGGCGAACGCGGTCACGATCGCCGACCGGCGCCCGCGCTCCGGCCGGGCATCGGCGAGCCAGTCGATCGCGAGCAGCTCGACGCACGACGCCATGCGACTCGCGCCGTGGAAGCCGTAGCTGCCGGCGGTGCCGTGCGTGCGGTGCGCCGCCTGGCGCAGCGCGTCGAGCGCGTCGGCGTCGGTGGGATCGGCCGCGAGCCGCGCCGCGAGCGTCTCGTATCCGTGGACGATCTCCCCGGTCGTCGCGAGGAAGCGCTCACGCAACCGCGCGAGCGTCGCGGCGAGGTCAGGCTTCGCGGGCGGCGTCATGCTTGAAGTATCGGCGAGCGTTGCGGCAGGGGCCAGCACCGCTCAGCTTCCTGCCATGCGATTGCTGTGCGCCGACGACGAACCGGACATCCGCACGATCCTCGAGCTCGCACTGGGACTCGAGCCGGAACTCGAGGTCGAGATCTTCTCCTCGGGGCCGGAGTTGCTCGCCCGCGCGCGCGAGGGCGGCGCCGACGCGATCCTCCTCGACGCGATGATGCCCGAGGTGGATGGCTACGAGACGTGCCGTCGCCTCAAGGCCGACCCCGCGACGGCCCACCTGCCGGTCGTCTTCCTCACCGCCCGCGCGCAGCGCGGGGAGCAGGATACGGCGATGGAAGTGGGAGCGGTGGCGTGTCTGACGAAGCCGTTCGATCCCATGACGCTCGCATCCGAGATCCTCGCCGTCCTGCGCTCCGATGCGAGATAAGGGAGGCGAGGCAAGGCGACTCGAGATGCGATGACTGAGTGGAGAGCCGAGGGGCGAGGTCCCGCATCCCCTTCGCATCCCGCCTCTCGACTCAGTCACCGCATCTCGAGTCGCCCTGCCGATCTTCGGATCTCGAGTCGGCGTCCTAGCGAACCGTCCAGTCGGCGGTGAGCTCGAGCTTCCCCCACGCGATCGCGAACACTCCCCTCGCCGGCGGACCGTCGGCGGGGACGAAGGCGATCTGCAGGGACTCGCGCGGTTCGGGAAGGGTGCGGGACCGCATGGGGATGCGCACCAGGTCCTTCGACGCGTCGTACTCGGTGCCCCACTGTCCCGTGTTCCTGTTGACGATGAGCAGGTACCGGTCGCCCTCGCGCACGGTGTAGAGCGAGTAGGAGCCGGCGGGCACGGCCTGGCCGCCGATGACGAGATTCGCCTCGGTCGTGAGTGTCGTCGAGGTGTTCGCGCCGGTCCGCCAGATCGTGCCGGCGGTCGCGAGCTCGGTCGGCACGTCGCGGCCGCGCGCATGGGGCACGCCGTAGTCGACCGTGACGAGCAGGGGCTTCGCGGCGGGCTGGCCCGGGACACGCGGAAAGGAGAGCGTGAGCGTCGCCGTCGCGCGCGTGCTCGGCGCCGCCGAGAGGCGCGGAGCCGGCGCGGCGTTGCCGGTCGGGGCCTGCGCGGCGAGCGGGGCGGCGGAGAGCGTGAGGACCGTGAGCAGGAGAGCGGATCGCATGCGGGGCACCTGTCGATCGGAGGGAGACTCGGCGGCGCGAGCCGCCCGGGTGGATGCTCGGGAAGTTACCGTCGCGATAGCTTTCGCACAGCGGTCGCGCACGGCGACCGCACGAGTTCCTCACCGGAGCGATGTCCCCGATGCTGAAGGATTTCCCCGACCACCACGACGCCGAGATCGTGCTCAAGCTCTATGAGCTCCGTCGCGAGTCGACGATGCGCGAGTCACGCACCGCGCTGATGACGCGCTTCGCGCCGACGACCGCCGATGAGTTCATGGCGATCACGAAGCGCGACCATCCGCTCAACGCCGCCTATCGGCAGGTCGGCAGCTACTGGGAGATGGCCTACGGCCTCATCAAGCATGGCGTGCTGAACGCCGAGCTCGCGCTGGAGAGCAACGGCGAGGGGCTGCTGCTCTACATCAAGGCCGAGCCCTACCTCGCGCGGCTCCGCGCCGAGGGATTCCCGCGCGCGTTCGTGAACGCGGAATGGGTCGCGACGCAGACCGAGCCGGGCCGGCAGCTGCACGCGGCGTTCGTCGAGCGCGCGAAGCGGATGGCCGCCCAGAAGTGACCGGCGGCGCCGTGGCGGCCGCCGACGCGGTGGTCGCTACGGCGCGCGCTGGAGCACGAGGTCGTCCTCCCACTCATCGGCGAAGCGGTAGGGATGCGTCCCGACCGCGACGAACCCGTGCTTCTCGTAGAAGCGCCGCGCGCGCGCGTTGCGCTCCCAGACCTGGAGCCAGACCGCGTCGTGTCCATGCTCGCGCGCGAACGCGAACGCGGCGTCCAACAGCAGCGGGCCGGCGCCGCGACCATGCCATCCGCGCACGACATAGATGCGCTGGAGCTGGAGCGGATTCGTCGCCTGCACGCACGTGGGCGCGCCGTCGGTGCGCAAGGCGACGAACCCCGCCCATCCGCCCCCGGGCTCGCGCGCGACGAGAACGGTCGCCGAGGGATCGAGCAGCTCGCTGCGCTGGATCGCCTCGCTGAAGTTGCGATGCAGATGCACCGCCATCATCGCGGGGTCGCTCAGGTGCCCGTACGAATCGAGGAACGTTTCGCGGGCGACGCGTGCGTAGTCGGCGGCGTCGGCGGGTGTCGCGCGGGCGAGCGTCAGCGAGGCGGCGGCGCGGTCGCCGTCGGGCACGGGAGCGGTCATCCGGTCGAACGATGACCCGCGCGCGCGGAAGCATCAAGCGCCTATCTTCACGCGATGCCCGACGCGTTCGGCTCGTTCTTCGTCCCCGGCCCGACCGAGGTGCGCCCGACGGTCCTCCAGGCGATGCTGCGCCCGATGATCGCCCATCGTGGCACGGCCTACGAAGCGCTCCATGCGCGTGTCGTCGCCGGGCTCCAGCACGTCTTCCGCACGCGTCGCCCGGTGTACGTCATGACCGCGAGCGCGACGGCGATGATGGAAGCGTCGATCCGCGCGGCCCCCGTCGGGCCGGTGCTCGCCCTCGTGAACGGTGCCTTCTCGCAGCGCTTCGCGCGCATCGCGCAGTCATGCGATCGCCGCGCCCGGCTCCTCGAGGTACCGTGGGGACGGGCCCACGACCCGGCGATGGTCGAACGTGCCCTTGCCGACGAGCGGTTCGCGGCGGTTCTCGTCGTGCACGTCGAGACGAGCACCGGCGCCGTGAACGACGTGCGGACGATCGCGCGGCTCGCGCACGCGGCGGGCGCCGTCTGTCTCGTCGACGCGGTGACGAGCGTGGGGGGCATGCCGGTCGAGACGGACGCGTGGGACCTCGACCTTGCCTTCACCGGCTCACAGAAGGCGCTGGCGATGCCGCCGGGGCTCGCGTTCGGCGTCGCGAGCGAGTCGTTCATCCTCGCCGCGCCGTCGACGCCCGCGCGCGGGCGCTACCTCGACCTCGTCGCGTTCGAGGAGTTCGCACTGCGCTCGCAGGTGCCGCACACCCCCGCCCTCTCCCTCGTGTACGCCGCCGAGGCACAGCTCGAGGCGATCCTCGCCGAGGGACTCGAGGCGCGCTGGGCACGGCACGCCGCGATGCTCGCGCAGGTCGAGGCGTGGGCCGCCGACTGCCGGCGGGACGGCATCGCGATCGACCACCTCGCCGCCCCCGGTACCCGCGCGACGACCGTGAGCACGCTGACGATCCCCGAGGGCCTCGACGCCAAGGAGATCGTGCATCGCGTCGGTCTCCGTGGGTTCACGATCGCGACGGGCTACGGCGAGATGCGCGACACGACGCTGCGGGTCGGGCACATGGGGGAGCATTCGGTCCACACGTTGGCGCCCTGCTTGTCGGCCATCCGGGAATCAGTCGCCGACGCGCTCCGTTGAACAGCGTTCGCCACAGAATACAGAGAGGTCACGGGGCGTTCTCCTCCGTGACCTCTGTCCGCTCCGTGGTGAAGAATCCCTACCCCCTCATCTCCGCGCCGCCAACCCATCAAGCTCTTCGATCGTCTTGACCGACGCCTTCCTCTCCCGCTGCAACCGCGCCGCGACGCGCTCGGCCTGCTCGAACGCGCGCAGGACGTTCTCGCCCGCGAGCTTCCGGAGATCCGCCTCGCTCCATCCGCGCCGCGCGAGCTCGGCAAAAAGCGCCGGATAGGTCGACACATCCTCGAGTCCCTGCACCACCTCCTCGATGCCGTCGAAGTCGCCACCGATGCCCACATGATCGACGCCGGCGACGCGCCGGATGTGCTCGATGTGGTCGGCGACCTGCGCGAGCGTCGCGCGCGGCGCGGTGCCGGTCCGCTGCGCCGCCGGCGTGCGGTTCCAGTCGATGAGCCGCTGCGACGTGAACCCCGGCACGAACGTCACCATGACGACGCCGCCGTTCCGCGGCAGGCGCGCGAGGATCGAGTCGGGGACGTTTCGCGCGTGGTCGGCGAGCGCGCGCGCGTTCGAGTGCGAGAAGATCACCGGCGCCTCGGTCACGTCGAGCGCATCGCTCATCGTGCCCGGCGACGTATGCGAGAGGTCGACGAGCATGCCCAGCCGGTTCATCTCGCGCACGACCTCGCGGCCGAACTCCGAGAGCCCGCCGAGCACCGGCTGGCCCGACGCGGCATCGGCCCACATGAGGTGCTGGTTGTGCGTCAGCGTCATGTAGCGCGCGCCGAGGTCATAGAACGCGCGTAGCGCACCGAGCGAGTTCTCGATCGCGTGCCCGCCCTCCATCCCCATCACCGACCCGATGCGTCCGTTCGCGAACGCAGTGCGCATCCCCGCCGCCGTCGTCGCCGGCTCGAACACGTCCGGGTACTTCGCGAACACGCGCCGCGCGATGTCGATCTGCTCGAGCTGCACCTTCGCGAAACCGAGCTTCCCGGTCACCGTGTCCCCGGGGATGTAGACCGACCAGAACTGCCCGCCGAGCATCCCTTCCTTGAGACGCGCGAGGTCGGTATGGCCCGGCACGCGCGTGCGCAGGTCGTACGCCTCGACATCGTGCGGGGCCGCCGGATGATTGCGGATCGCCCAGGGCAGATCGTTGTGCCCGTCGACGAGCGGCGACTCGGCCAGCACCTTCCTGGCGAGCGCGAGATGCTCGGCGGACGGCGTCGGCGTGGCGGCCGGCTGCTGCGCCGTGGCGCAGGACGCGGCCGTGAGAGCGAGGAGGAGGATCCGCGGGAGGCTGGGCACGGGCGACCGCCGGTTGAGGACCCTCGCAACCTCGCAGTCGCACCACCGTGACTCAAGTGGACGGGCGGCTCGCGCCCCGCGCCCTATATTCCGCTGCTCCCTCGGCCGACGGGCGCGCCGCCCTGTCCACCACCCGAACTCCCCGAACCATGCGTCTCGCCACCGCACTCCTCCTCGTCCCCGCGCTCGTCGCCGCCCAGCAGGGGGCCGCGCCGTCGGCCGCTCCCGCGACGACCTCGCGCATCAGCCGCATCATCGTCTCGCCGGTGCAGAAGGTCGTG
Source organism: uncultured Gemmatimonadaceae bacterium (assembly GCA_964428985.1). Taxonomy (GTDB): domain Bacteria; phylum Gemmatimonadota; class Gemmatimonadetes; order Gemmatimonadales; family Gemmatimonadaceae; genus Pseudogemmatithrix. Next base: position 6,717 of record CAYSAR010000074.1, read on the forward strand.
AACGCCGGGGACACGCTGCGCCTCACCGCCGAGGCGCGCGATGCGAACAACGCGGTGATTCCCGGCGTGCAGTTCCGCTGGAACCGCACCGGCGCGTTCTTCGAGGGCACCATCGACTCCACGGGTCTCGTGACGTCGGGCTCGACGGGCGTACTCCCCGTCGCCGTCGTCGGCGTGCTGCCGGGCGAGCGGCCGTTCGTCGAGCGCTTCGAGGTGCGCATGGTGCCGGGGCCGGCGACGCGCATCGCGATCACCCCCGCGCCGGAGCGGCTCGTTCCCGGCCAGCGGATCCGCCTCACCGGTGAGGTCTACAGCAAGCTCGATGACCGCCGCGCCGACCGCGTGACTTGGCGGTCGTCCAACACGAACGTCATAGCAGTGAACGAGGCGGGGCTCGTGACCGCCGTCGCGCCGGGCCGCGCGACGCTCACGGCGAGCGTCGGCTCGGTGTCGGCGACCCTGCCGCTCCAGGTGCTCGAGAGCACGATCGCGTCGCTCACCGTGGAGCCGGCGATGACGAACGCGCGTACCGGCGACGTCATCCGCTTCAAGGCCATCGCGAAGGACGCGAACGGTCGCGAGATCGCCGGCCTGACGCCGGTCTGGAGCTTCACGCCGGGCCAGGGCCTGCTCGACGCCGACGGCGCGTTCGTCGGCTATGACGCCGGCGACTACACGGTGACCGCGTCGTTCGGCAACCGCACAGCCGAGGGTGTCGTGACGCTCGCGGCGCGCGACGCGCGCCGGCCGCTCACGGTCGTCGGGCGCCTGCCACGGACGCGGTTCAACACCGAGGAAGTCTGGATCCACCCGAACGGCAAGGTCGCCTACCTCGGGTCGGGTGGCGGCGGCGACGTGCTGTACGCGATCGACATCTCCAACCCGTCGAACCCGGTCGTCACCGACTCGATCATCGCGAACACGCGCCGCGTGAACGACGTCATGACGACGCCCGATGGCAAGTTCCTCGTCTTCACGCGCGAGGGCGCGGCCGACCGCAAGAACGGCGTCGTCTTCGCGTCGCTCGAGGATCCGCTCCACCCGAAGCCGATCAGCGAGTTCACCGAGGGCGTGACCGCCGGCGTGCACTCGAGCTTCATCTACAAGGACCCGAAGCACGGGCAGCACGTCTTCCTCACGAACGACGGCACCGGCGCGCTGCACATCCTCAACATCGACGACCCGTACCAGCCGCGCGAGGTCGCGCAGTGGAAGACCGAGAACCGTCCCGATGCCGGCCGCACGCTGCATGACATCGACATCCAGGACGGGCTGCTCTATGGCTCGTGGTGGAACGACGGGCTCGTGATCCTCGACGTCGGCAACGGCATCCGCGGCGGGACGCCATCCGCCCCGAAGCTCGTATCGCAGTTCAAGTACGACCTCAACGCGCTCTACAAGAACGTCGAGGTCGACGGCGGTACCGGCTTCATCCGCGGCACGCACACCGCGTGGCGCCACAAGAACTACGTCTTCATCGCCGACGAGGTCTTTCCGGCGAGCGGCGTGAAGGGGGCGAAGGACGCCTCGGCGTTCCGCGCGTACGGCCGGCTCCAGGTCGTCGACATCAGCGACATCGAGAAGCCGAGGTCGGTCGCGTTCTACGAGCCCGAGTACGGCGGCGTGCACAACGTGTGGGTCGCCGGCGACTCGCTGTACATGGGAGCCTACAACGCCGGCTTCCGCGTGTTCGACATCTCCGGCGAACTGCGCGGCGACCTCCGCGCGCAGGGACGGGAGATCGGCCACCTCAACACCGCCGACATGGACGGTCGCACGCGCAACACCGCGATGACCTGGGGCGTCGTCGTGCGCGACGGACTCGCGTACGTGAACGACATGAACAACGGCCTTTGGATCGTGCGCATCGAGCCGCGGTCGAACGTGGTGCCGTGAGGACGGCACTCCTCGCGGCGATGATGGTCGCGGTCCCGCTGGGCGCGCAATCGGCGCCCGGCGCGGCTGCGTCACCCATCCCGACGCGCGAATACCGCGCGTACGTGGTCTCGGAGTCGGTCGATGAGGTCGCACTCATCCGCTTCGGCCCACAAGGCGCGACCGTCGAGCGGACCACCGGCGTCGGCATGTCGATCATCGATCCCGACGGCCCGCACGGCGTCGCGCTCGCGCCCGACGGCAAGCACTACTTCCTCACGACCGCGCACGGACTGCCGGGCGGCAATCTCTGGAAGTACACGGTCGACCGCGACGAGCCGGTCGGTCGCGCGACGCTCGGCAACTTCCCGGCGACCGTGCAAGTCTCGCCCGACGGCTGGTACGCCGCCGTCGCGAACTTCAACCTGCATGGCGAGATGGTCGCGTCGAGCGTCTCCTTCGTCGAGACGGGGGAGATGATCGAGGTCGCGCGGCTCACGACCTGCACGATGCCCCACGGCTCGCGGTACAGCGCCGACGGCTCGAAGCACTACTCCGTCTGCATGATGGATGAGGAGCTCGTCGAGATCGACACGCGCGCGCTGGGCGTCTCGCGGCACTTCTTCCTGACGAAGGGGAAGGAGATGGGCATGGAGGGCGCGCCGCCGGTGCGCGGCGCCTCGGCGCACGCCGGCCATGACATGGGTGGTCATGGCATGGAGCCGCCGAAGCCGGGCGACGTCGGCTGCTCTCCGACGTGGGCGCAACCGTCCCCCGACGGCGCGCACGTCTGGGTCGCATGCAACAAGTCGAGTGAGATCGTCGAGATCGACGCAAAGGCCTGGCGCCTCGTGCGCCGCATCCCCGCCGGCGATGGCGTCTACAACCTCGCCGTCACGCACGACGGTGCGAAGCTCGTCGCGACGAACAAGCGAGGGCAGTCGGTGTCGGTGTTCGACACGCGGACCGGCCGCGAACTCGGCCGCATCCCAACCACACGACGCGTCACGCATGGCGTGGCGATCACGGCGGACGACCGATACGCGTTCGTGTCGAATGAGGGCGTGGGGTCGGAGCGATCGACGGTGGATATCGTCGACCTCTCGCTGCTGCGGGTGGTGGCTACCGTGGAGGTGGGGCAGCAAGCCGGAGGCATCGACGTGCTTCCCTGATGCGGGGTGCGGGGCGAACCCCGGTACGG
>CAYSAR010000075.1:0-9775 GCA_964428985.1 uncultured Gemmatimonadaceae bacterium
GGCGTTCGAGGCGGCGCCCGCTGGCCACGAGGGGCGCGGCTTCGCCGTCGTCGCCGACGAGGTGCGCAAGCTCGCCGAGGAGAGCGGGCGCGCGGCCGACGAGGCGCAGCGCGTGCTGCGGCAGTTCGAGCAGCGCATGCGCGACACGGCCGCGCAGATGGGGCGCGGCGAGGCGCTCGTGCAGGACGCCGAGTCGCTGTCGGGCGGCGCCCGTGAGGCGCTCGGGCTCATCGTCGGCGCGACCGGCGGCGCGGCCGTGCAGGCGGCGCGCATCGCGGCCTCGTCCGATGACCAGGGCGTCGAGGTCACGCGGCTCCGCGAGCGCATGGCCCGCCTCGAGGAGATCTCGCAGCGCAACCGCGCCGGCGCCGAGCATGTCGCCGGCCAGGCGAGCGAGCAGGCGGCCGCGCTGCGCGAGCTCGAGGGCGCGACCACCGTGCTCCGCGAGATCGTCGGCGAACTCTCCGATCTCACCCGCCGCATCACGAGCGTGAAGTGACCACGGTGTCGTTCCCGGGCTGGGCGAGGGTCGGCGAGAAGCGCCGCGCCCACATCGAGCGCGTGACCGCGCTCCTCGATCGCTGGGCCGCGCAGCTCAAGCTCGACGCCGCCGAGGCGCAGGCGTGGCATGACGTCGGCGTGCTGCACGACGCGCTGCGCGATGCCGACGAGCGCGAACTGCGCGAACTCGCCGGCCCCCTCGATCTGCCGCTCGACGTGCTGCATGGGCCCGCCGCCGCGAACCTGCTCGAGCGCTCGGGCGAGACGCGCGCGAACGTCATCGCGGCGGTGCGGTGGCACACCGTCGGAAATCCCGACTGGGACCGCACCGGCCGCGCGCTCTACATGGCCGACTTCCTCGAGCCGGGCCGGCGCTTCCTCTCCGCCGACCGCGCATTCCTCGCCGACCACCTGCCGCACGACTTCGACGGCGTCTTCCGACAGGTCGTCAAGATGCGGCTCGAATGGACACTGCGCGAAGGGAAGGCGCTCTTCCCCGAGGCGGTCGGGCTCTGGAACAGCGTGCGATGAGCGTGAAGGGGAAGGGCCGCTGGATCCTGCTCGCGCTCATCGTCGGCGGAGCGGCATGGTGGTTCCTGGCCGGCCGGGTCGGCGACGGTGAAGCGGGGCCGCTCTTCGGCGACGGCCCGCGACGCATCGAACGCATCGTTCCCGACGGCGTGCGCATCCGCGTCGAGGTGCTCAACGCGACGACGATCCGCGGCCTCGCGCGGCAGGCGACGTTCCACCTTCGCGACCTCGGCTTCGACGTTGTTGCGTCGGGGAACAGCGCCGAGCGGCACGACAGCTCGGTCGTGCTCGTGCGCTCGGGAAACATGGAGTGGGGCGCGCTCGCGGCGCGGGCACTCGGTGGGGCGCGCGTCGAGGCGCGCCCCGATTCGTCACGCTACCTCGACCTCACGATCCTGCTGGGCACCGGCTGGCGCCCGCCGCCGGAGGCGTTCCACCCGTAGCTGGCCGCAGGCCGCCGCGATGTCCATGCCGCGGCTCTTGCGGATCGCGACCTCGACGCCCTGCCCGCGGATGCGGCGCGCGAACTTCGCGATCGCCTCAGGTGGCGTCGGCACGAAGCCGAGCGCGCCGCCGGGGTGCAGCGGGATCAGGTTCACGAACGCCTTGCATTCGCGCGCGAGCGCAGCGAGCTCGTCGGCGTGCGGCGGCTCGTCGTTCACCCCGCCGAGCATGACGTACTCGAACGTCACGCGCCGGTCGAACGCCTTCGCCGCCTCGATGACGTCGGCGAGTGGGTACTTCGTGTTGACCGGCATGAGCCGTTGGCGCAGCGCGTCGGTCGGCGCGTGGATCGAGATCGCGAGCCGGAACTGCTCCTTGCGCTCGCCGAGCGCGACGATGCCCGGGAGCACGCCGACCGTGGAGACGGTGATGTGCCGCGCGCCGATCCCGAAGCCTTTCGCGTCGTTGAGGATCGTGAGCACGTGCTGTACGGCCTTCCAGTTCATGAGCGGCTCGCCCATGCCCATGAAGACGATGTTCGTCGCGCGGAGCGGGGGCGTGAGCATGGCGAGTTCGCGCACCTGTCCGGCGATCTCGTGCACGGCGAGGTTGCGCGCGAAGCCCATCGCGCCGGTCGCGCAGAACGAGCACTGGAGCGCGCAGCCGGCCTGCGACGAGATGCAGAACGTCACGCGGTCGCCGTCGGGGATCGAGACCGTCTCGATCGCCTGCCCATCGTGCATGCGGAAGAGGAACTTCCGCGTGCCGTCGGCGGAGGCCTGCTGCGTCTCGAGCGCGAGACGGGGGATCTCGAAGTGCCCGGCGAGCAGCTCGCGGAACGCGAGGGGGAGGTCGGTCATCTCGGCGAACGAGCCGACCGGCTTCGCCCAGAGGTGGGGTATGACCTGACTCCCCCGGTACGGGGCGTGACCTTGCGCCGCCGCGAATTCCCGGAGGATCCGTTCGGCGTCGGCGGGTGCAAGATCGAGCAGGTTCACCTTCGGCTCAGCCATGCTGGAGACTACCGGGTCCGGGGAGGCGGGTCAACGCCGCCTTGCTACCACCAAGTGATGATGCCAGTTAGATTTATGCCACTCAATGCCCGCTGAACGAATAGGCTCCCGATGGCTGCGGCCGGTGCTTTGGGCCGCGGTGATCCTCGTCGGGACGTCATGGCCGAGCATCAGCGTGGGGCCGGACGACCTGTTCGGGATGGACAAGGTCATCCACTTCGGTATGTACGCCGTGCTCGCGGTGCTGGTCATGCGCGCGCTCGGGTCACAGACTTCCTTCGGGGTGGCTGCCGTCGCGTTCGTCCTGCTGTCCGCCTTCGGCGCGGCGGACGAGTGGCATCAGGGCTTCATCGATGGCCGGTCGGCCAGCCTCTATGACTGGATCGCGGACACGCTGGGTACGGCGGTCGGCATCCTCGTCGCTCGCATCGTTCCCGCAGTGCCCGGCGGCCACCGGGCCTCCCACCCCCCGTCCACCCCGTGACCGCTCCGACCGCGACCTCGAACCCGCTCGCCACGACCCTCCGCACCCATGTCGGGGGCGCGCTGCGGGCCGGCGACGTCGGCCAGCGCGTGACGCTCGGCGGATGGGTCCACCGCAGCCGCGACCTCGGCGGACTCGTGTTCATCGACCTGCGCGACCGTGCGGGAGTCGTGCAGGTGTCGTTCAACCCCGACTGGACGCCGAAGCCGATGATCGACCTCGCGTCGTCGATCGGCGTGGAGAGCGTCGTACTGGTCGAGGGCACGGTGCAGCCGCGCCCGGCCGACATGCGCAACGCCGAGATGGGTACCGGGGAAATCGAGGTGCAGGCGACGTCGATCCGCGTCGTCGGACCGGCGGTGACCCCGACGATTCCCGTCGCGATCGGCCGGGACGCGAAGCTGCCTTCGGAAGAGCTCCGGCTACGGCATCGCATCCTCGACCTCAGGCGCGACGAGCTCCAGCACGCGCTCGTGCTGCGGCACCGGCTCGCGCAGGTCACGCGGCGCTATCTGAGTGATGCGGGCTACCTCGAGATCGAGACACCAATCCTCACGAAGCCGACGCCCGAGGGCGCGCGCGACTTCCTCGTGCCGAGCCGTGTGCACGCGGGCGAGTTCTACGCGCTCCCGCAGTCGCCGCAGATCTACAAGCAGCTCTTCATGTGCGCCGGCTTCGACCGGTACTTCCAGATCGCGCGCTGCTTCCGCGACGAGGACCTGCGCGCCGACCGTCAGCTCGAGTTCACGCAGATCGACATCGAGGCGTCGTTCGTCTCGCGCGAGGACATCATCGCGATGGCGGAGGGGCTCGTCGTCGCGCTCTGGAAGGAGGGGGGCGTCGACGTGCCGCGGCCGTTCCCGCGCATGACGTACGCCGACGCGATGGAGCGGTACGGTTGCGATAGGCCGGACCTGCGCTACGGCCTCGAGATCGAGGACCTTACGCGCGTGTTCGTCGGCAGCGAGTCGGGGATCCTGAAGGCAGCGCTCGAGGCGGGGGGCCGCGTGCGCGGCATCCGCGTACCGGGGGCGGCGTCGTGGAGCCGGAAGCAGGTCGACGAACTCGAGGCGATCGCGAAGGCGGCGGGGGCGGGTGGCCTGATCCGACTCAAGTCGGCGAACGGCGCGCTCGAAGGGCCGCTCGCGAAGTTCCTGGCCGCAGGGGCGAGTGGCGCACTCGCGCTCGCCGATGGTGACCTGCTGCTCGCGGTGGCCGGCCCCGACCGGGTGTCGAGCCCGGCGCTCGACCGCGTGCGGCAGGAATGCGCCCAGCGACTCGGTCTCGTGAAGGAGGACGAGCGGCGGTTTCTCTGGGTGCTCGACTTCCCGATGTTCGCGAGCGACCCGGAGACGGGCGCGCTCGCCGCGGTGCATCACCCGTTCACGGCGCCGGATCCGGCTGACATGACGGAGCATCCGACCGAGCCGGAGCGCTGGCGCGCGCTCGCGTACGACTGCGTGCTCAACGGCAACGAGCTCGGCGGCGGCAGCATCCGCACGAGCGACCCGTCCGTGCAGCAGCGCATGTTCGAACTGCTCGGCATCCCCGACCGCGACGAACAGGAGCGGCGTTTCGGGTTCCTGCTCGAAGGGCTGCGCGCCGGCGCGCCACCGCATGGTGGCATCGCGTTCGGGTTCGACCGCATCGCGATGCTGATCGCCGGCGCGACGTCGTTGCGCGACGTGATCGCGTTTCCGAAGACGACCGCCGCGCGTGCGCTCTTCGAGGGGGCGCCGACGCCGGTCGCGAACGGGGACCTGGCTGAGCTGCACATCCGCACGACGGAGGAGTCCTGATGGGATCGCAAGACGGCACGTTGACCGGCGAACCGACGACGCTGCGCCTCTCGACCGAGGGGGCGGACCTGCTCTCGCTCGCCGGCGTCGCCGACGGCAACATCGCCGAGCTCACGAAGCTCTTCCCGGTGCGCGTGACGTTGCGCGGGGACGCGATGGCGATCGTGGGGCCGGCCGACGCGGTGGAGAAGGCCGGCGTCGTCGCGCAGCGCATGATCGACCACGCGAAGCAGCGGCTCCCGCTCGACCCCGACGACGTGCTGCGGTTCTCGATGGAAGGTCCGGCGCGCGAGCAGGGCGCGCCGGGGCGCTTCGTGCTGCCGGGCATCCGCAAGGTCATCCAGCCCAAGACGCAGGGGCAGGGCGACTACATGCAGAAGATGATCGACAACGAGATCGTCGTCGGGATCGGGCCGGCGGGCACCGGCAAGACGTATCTCGCCGTCGCGGCGGCGGTCGACGCGCTCGCGCGCAAGCGCGTGCGGCGCATCGTGCTCGCGCGGCCGGCGGTCGAGGCCGGTGAGTCCCTCGGCTTCCTGCCCGGCGACATGCAGGCGAAGGTCGACCCGTACCTGCGGCCGCTCTACGACGCGTTGGATGACCTCATGCCGCCGGAGCGCGTCGCGCGGGCGCTCGAGACGCGCGTCATCGAGATCGCCCCGCTCGCCTACATGCGCGGCCGCACGCTCGCCGACGCGTTCGTCATCCTCGACGAGGCCCAGAACGCGACGAACGCGCAGATGAAGATGTTCCTCACGCGCATGGGCATCAATTCGCGCGCCGTCATCACCGGCGACAAGACGCAGATCGACCTGCCGAAGCGCGAGGAGAGCGGGTTGCTCCAGGTCGAGCGCATCCTCCAGGGCATCGAGGGGATCGCGTTCCACTACTTCTCCGAGGTGGACGTCGTGCGCCATCGTCTCGTTCGCGACATCGTGAAGGCGTACGCGGCGGACGCTGGCGCGTGAGCCGCGCGCGGAGGGCCCGACGATCGGGTGAGGTGAACGTGTCGGTGCAGGCGGAGGGCGTGCGGACCCCGGTCGCGGCGGCGCGGCTCGCCGCCGCCGGGCGTCTCGTGCTCGACGCCGAGAACGCGCGCGCGGCGCTCCTCTCGATCACGTTGCTCACGCCGGCGCGCATGGCATCGCTCAACCGCCGCCACCTCGGCCACGCCGGCGCGACCGACGTGATCTCGTTCGGCTTCCGCGACCCGTCGGGCGCGGTCATCGGCGATGTCTATGTATGCCCCGCGGTCGCCGCGGCGAACGCACGCGCGTTCGGCAGCGGCGTGCGGGAGGAGCTCCTCCGTCTCGTCGTGCACGGAACGCTGCACGCGCTCGGCCACGACCACCCCGAGGGCGAGGCGCGCGTGCGCAGCCCGATGTGGCGCCGGCAGGAGCGACTGCTCGCGCGCGTCATGGCCGAGGTGGCGGCGTGAGTCTCGTCGCGATCGTACTGGCGCTCGGCGCGGCGGTCCTCGCGGCGCTCTGCGCGTTCGCCGACGGCGCGCTGCTCGGGCTCGACGAGGACGACCCTCCGCAGGACGCGCGCGTCGCGTCGCTGCGGTCGCGGCGCGAGGTCGCGCACCGCGCGCTCGCCTTCGGCCGCATCCTCGCGCAGCTCGTGTCGGGCGCGGCGGCGTCGCTGTCGCTGCTGCTGAGCGGCTGGGTCCCGGCGCCGCTCCTCGCCCCGGTCGTCGTGCTCGCCGGCATCGTGCTCATCATCATTACCGAGGTCGGCGCCCGCGCGGCAGGGGACGTCGTCGGCGAACGGGGGCTCGTCGCGCTGCTGCCGATGATCTCGGTCGTGGAGGCGCTCTGCCGGCCGATCGTCGCGTTTGGCGCGTGGGGCGATCGCACGCTCCAGCGCCTGCTGCCCTCGCGCGAGGACACCGAGGAGCGGCACGAGGAGGCGGTCGAGCGGTTCCGCGAGGTCGTCGCCGCCGAGGCCGAGGATGGTGACGGGACGCAGGTCATGCTGCATGGCGTCTTCTCGCTCGGCGAGACGCAAGTGCACGAGATCATGGTGCCGCGCGTCGACATCGTCGGCATCGAGCGCGAAACGCCGTGGTCGGAGGTCGTCGATCGCGTGCGCAGCGCGCGTCATGCGCGACTCGTCGTGTTCGACGGCACGCTCGACGAGGTGATCGGCATCCTCTACGCGAAGGATCTGCTGCCGGCGCTGCTCGCCGACGAGGAGCCGGCCGGCGGATGGCGCTCGCTCGTGCGGCCCGCCCAGTTCATTCCCGAGAGCAAGAGCGTCGAGGCGCAGCTGCGCGACTTCCGGGCGACGCGCCGCCACCTGGCGGTCGTCGTCGACGAGTTCGGTGGCACCGCCGGCATCGTGACGCTCGAGGACGTGCTCGAACTCATCATCGGTGACATCCAGGACGAAGGGGACCAGGAGCGCCCCGAGGTCGAGCGCGAGGACGGGAACCGCTTCTGGGTCGCCGCCGGCGTCACGCTCGACGACCTCTCCGAGCTCGCCGGCCAGGATTTCCGTCGTGGCGACGTGACGACCGTCGGCGGACTGGTGATGGAACTGCTCGGCCGCGTGCCGCGCGCCGGCGAGGCGCTGACGGTCGGCAGCTATCGGCTCGTCGTCGAGCGCGTCGTGCGGCGGCGGGTGGAGCGCGTCTACCTCGAGCCGCTCGCGATGGTGCCGACGGAGGACGGTTCATGAGCTCGATGCTGCTCATCGTCGTCCTGACCGGCGTCGTCGGCATGCTGACCGGTGCGGCGACCTCGCTGCGCACGGTCAGCCGCATCTGGCTCCGTCATTGGGCCGAGCGACGGCTCGCGGGCGCCGGCACGGCGCAGTTGTACCTCGAACGGCCGCAGCGCCTGCTCATCGCGGCCGGCACCGGCATCGCCGGCACCGTGTTCGCGCTCGGCGCGGTGATCGGTCTCCAGGATGGCGACCGCCCGATGCTGCTCGTGCGCCACCTGCTGATCGCCGCGCTGCTGCTGCTCGTCATCGGCCAGCTGCTCCCGCGCGCGATCGCACGGCGCTGGCCCTCGGCGACGCTGCCGCTGTTGCTGCCTCCGCTGCGCGTCGTCGAGCGGCTCAATGCGCCGCTCACCGACCTCGCGACGCACCTCGTGCGCTCATGGCGCGGCACGGCCCCGCCGCCCGCCCCGACGCCGCACGAATCGCTCGAGGACCTGCTGCGCGAAGGGGAGATCGAGGGCGTCGGCGCGCCGGGCGAGCGCGAGATCATCAGCGGCGTCGTCGAGTTCGGCACGACGCGCGTCGGCGAGGTCATGACGCCGCGCGCCGACATCGTCGCCGTGGAGCGCGAGGCGCCGGCCGACGAGGTCGCGCGCGTCGTCGCGCAGTCGAAGTACAGCCGGCTCCCCGTCTACTCGCGCACGCTCGACCAGGTCGCGGGGATGATCACGAGTTGGGACGTGATCGCGCATCCCGGTGCGCCGCTGCGCGCGCCGCGCCCGGTCGCGTTCGCGACGCCCGACGAGCCCTGCCACGCGCTCATGACGCGCATGCTGCGCGAGCGGCGCCACCTCGCGATCGTGCGCGGCGCGTCGGGCGAGACGCTCGGCCTCGTGACGCTCGAGGACCTCGTCGAGGAGTTCGTCGGCGACATCCACGACGAGCACGACGACCCGTCGACGGAGCGCGGATGAGCGGCATCGACCGTCTGCTCGCCGACTTCCGCGCGGGCCGCAAGGCGGCGCTCGCGCGCGCGATCAGCGTCGTCGAGGACCAGCGCGCGGGGAACGATACGCTGCTCGCCTCGCTCCACGCCTCCCTCGGGCGCGCGCGCCGCATCGGCATCACCGGGCCGCCGGGGGCGGGGAAGAGCACGCTCACGACGCTGCTCGCCGAGCGGTATCTCGAGGCGGGGTTCAAGGTCGGTGTCGTCGCCGTCGATCCGACGTCGCCGTTCACGGGCGGCGCGCTGCTCGGCGACCGCGTGCGCATGGAGCGCGTCGCGCTGCACCCCGGCGTGTTCATCCGCAGCATGGCGACGCGCGGTTCGCTCGGCGGGCTCGCGGCGATGACGCGCGAGGCGTGCGACGTGCTCGACGCGTTCGGCATGGACCGCATCCTCGTGGAGACCGTCGGTGTGGGGCAGAGCGAGCTCGACATCGCGCGCCTCGCCGATTCGAGCGTCGTCGTGCTCGTCCCGGAGTCAGGGGACTCGATCCAGACGCTCAAGGCGGGTGTCATGGAGATCGCCGACCTGTTCGTCGTGAACAAGGCCGACCGGCCCGGCGCCGACCGGTTGCGCAACGACATCGAGCTCATGCTCGGCCTGCGCACCGGTGCGACGCTCAAGGACGTGCCGGCGCACCATGGCGTCGACCTCAAGCGGCTCAACCCGCGGCGCATCGCGCGCGAGGCGGCCGCACGGGACGATGCCGACAGCTGGATGCCGCCGGTGCTCCGGACGATCGGCGCGACGGGGGAGGGCGTGGAGGAACTGGTCGGCGCCCTCGATCGTCATTTCGGGTATCTTGAGCGCAGTGGCACGCTGCGCGAGCGGCGGCGCATGCGGCTCCGGGAGCGCGTGGTCGATGCGGTCGAGCGCCGCGTGCGCCAGCGCCTCTGGCGCGACGCCGCGACGAACGACTGGCTCGACGCGCAGTTGCCGGCGCTCGAATCGGGCACGATGACGCCGCTGGCGGCGGCGGAGGCGCTGCTCGCGCGCGCCGTCGCCGCCGGCACGCTGTAGGGACGACTCCAGCAACGGACGCACGATGACTTCGACCCGCGACATGGACCACGACGCCACGCTGGTGGCGATGCAGGAAGAGCTCGCGCAGCTCCGCGCCGAGGTGGACGCCTGGCGCGCGCGCTACGAGAAGGGCCAGGTCCGCGACATCGCCTACACGAACTCCGCCCGCGAGGTGGCGCCGCTCTACACGGCGCTCGATCTCGAGGGGTCCGCCGGCACGGCGTTCGAGGTGCCCGGCACCTTCCCGTTCACGCGCGGCATCCACCCGACGGGCTACCGCGGCAGGCTGTGGACCATGCGGCAG
>CAYSAR010000076.1:0-9670 GCA_964428985.1 uncultured Gemmatimonadaceae bacterium
GTCGAGGCGGCGACGGCGCGGCTCGATGACGACGCGCTCGTGCGATGCATCTCGCACCCGGGCTTCTCGACCGCCGAGCACGTGACCGACGTGAGCGGCCGCGGCGTCGGCATCGATGCGGTCCAGCAGCGCACGCGCGCCCTCGGCGGCACGCTCGAGATCGCGACGGCTCCGGGGGCCGGCACGACGGTCGCGATCCGTCTTCCCGTCACGCTCGCGATCGTGCGCGCGCTGCTCGCGCGCGTCGGCGACGAGCACTACGCCCTGCCGATGACGCACGTCGTCGAGACGATGGAGCGTGGGTCGGCCGAGGTGCGACAGCTACAGGGACGCGAGATGCTCATGCTGCGCGACGAGGTGGTGCCGCTGCTGCGGCTGCGCACGGTGGTCGACCTCGGCCCGGATGCGCGGCTCCGGCAAGAGGAGATCGTCGTCATCGAGCGCGGCGATCGCCGCGCGGGGCTCGTCGTCGACGAGCTCACCGGGCAGGAGGACATCGTGGTGAAGTCGTTCGACGCCGTACGGGGCGGGCCCCAGTTGTTCAGCGGGGCGACGATCCTCTCCGACGGCGCCCCCGCGCTCATCGTGGACGTGGGGAGCCTTCTCTGATGGGAGCAGCGATGCCGGACGACTTGAGGGCACTGACGCCCCAGCAGCTCGACGCCCTCCGCGAGGTGGCGAACATCGGCGCCGGACACGCCGCGACCGCGCTCTCGCAGATCACCGAGGAGCGCATCATGATCAGCGTGCCGCAGTTGACGATCGCGCCGCTCGGCGACGTGCCGAACCAGGTCGCCGCGCCGGAGGAGCCGGTCGCGGCGGTGCTCATGCGCATGGAGGGCGACCTCTCGGGCCTCACGCTACTCGTGTTGCCGAAGCCGATCGCGCTGCGCGTCGCCGGCCTGATGATGCGGCGCACGGTCGACGCGCTCGGCAGGATCGAGGAGTCGGCGATCAAGGAGGCCGGCAATATCCTCGCCGCCGCGTATCTCAACGCGCTCGCCGACTTCATGCGCATGACGCTGCTGCCGTCACCGCCGAGCCTCGCGGTCGACATGAGTGACGCGGTGCTGAACTCCACGTATCTCGAGATCGCCCAGGGCTCCGACTTCGTCTTCTGCGTCGAGAGCGAGTTCCAGCTGGAGGACCACGACGAGCGGTTGCGCGGCTTCTTCCTGCTGCTCCCCGACCCGCCGAGCCTCCAGGCGATCCTCCGGGCCATTCGCGTCGCGTGACGGCTGCGGGCGCCACCCCCTCGCCGATGTCGCCGAAGGACCGCGAGGTCCTGCGGGGGTTCGCGCGCCGCATCGACCCGAGCGACGCCGGCGCGCACAACAACCTCGGCGTCCTCTACTTCAACAAGGGCCTCTACCAAGAGGCCGTGCAGGCGTTCACGCGCGCGCTCGAGATCGACCCCAAGATGGAGGTTGCGCAGCGCAACCTCGAGGTGGCCTACCTCAATACGGGGTATTTCGACCAGCGCGTCAGCGAGCTGCGCGAGCGCATCCGGATCGAGCCCGATGACCGCGAGGCCCGGTGGGAGCTCGGGCGCGCGTTCGCGCTGCTCGGCGAGCATGACCAAGCGATCCCGGAGTTCGAGGCGATCCTCGCGACGCGTCCCGCGGATGTCGGCGCGATGAGCCAACTCGGCCTCGCCGAGAAGGCGAGCGGACGGCTGGGCGAGGCCGTGAACTGGTTCCGCGCGGCCCTCGAGCACGACGGCGAGAGTTCGCTGTTGCACTTCTATCTCGGCGAGGCGCTGTACAACCAAGGCGCGTTCGACGAGGCGCTGACCGAGCTCCAGCGCGCGATCCGGCTGAACCCCGACAACCCCGACGCGCACTTCCTGCTCTCGTTCGTGCTCGGCGACATGGGACGCCACGACGAGGCGCGCGCGGCCGGCAAGCGCGCCGTCCAGCTCAACCCGTCGCTCTCGCGCGCGCAGGCGAACCTCTCGCTCGACCAGTACGACCCGCGCAAGTACGAGGAACTGCTGCCCGGGCGGCAGGCGCGCCGCTCGCAGCGCATGAGCATCGCCGAGGGGGAGCCGCTCGGGCATTATACGCTCGGCGTGGCGTATCGCCAGCAAGGCCTCGTGGCCGAGGCGATGCGCGAGTTCCAGGCGGCGCTCAAGAAGGGGGAGGACCGCGCGCTCGTGCTCCAGGCGGTCGCCGAGTTGCATCTCTTGCAGAAGGCGCCGGCCGAGGCGATCCCGCTCTACGAGGAGCTGCTCGCCGAGCGTCCGCAGAGCCCGAAGCTCTGGAACGAGCGCGGCGTCGCGCTGCACCAGACGGGACAGTACGAGGAAGCGGCGGAGAGTTATCGGCGCGCGCTCGTCGTCGACCCGCGCTATGCGCTCGCCCGCAACAACCTCGGCGTCGCGCTCTTCCACGCGGGGAACGACGTCGAGGCGGTGGACGCGTTCCGTGACGCGCTGGCGGCCGACCCGAAGTTCGTCCGCGCGCGCCTCAACCTCGCGTTGCTCCTCGTGCGGAGCCGACGTTACCAGCTCGCGCTCGAGGCGTACCGCCAAGTGCTCGCCACGGCGCCCGAGGACCCGGTCGCGTGGAACGGCGTCGGCGTCGTGCTCGCCGAGTTGCGGCAGTTCGCCGAGGCGCGCACCGCCTTCGCGCGCGCGATCCAGGCGGCGCCGGACCATGCCGAGGCGCACTACAACCTGAGCTTCGTGCTCAGCAACATCGGCGACTACGACGGCGCGCTGCGCGAGACGAAGCGCGCGCTCGAGCTCGACCCGTACTACGTCGCGCAGCGCTTCTCGCTGGCGATCGACCTCGAGTACGAGGATGCCGACCTCTCCGTCGTGCCCGATCTCGGTGGTGAGCACCGCCTCTCGGGCGAGGTCGACACGTTCAGCTTCGACCCGACGATCCTCGACTCGATCTTCCGCGAGCTCGAGCCCACGCCGTCGGAGCCGGAACCGGCACCCGCGCCGACGACCGAGACGGATCCCTACGCGCTCGCGCACGACTACCTCTCGCAGGGGCTCGTCGACCGCGCGATGGCCGAGGCGAACCGCGCGATGGCGCGTGGCGCGGACCCCGTGGATGGGAACGTGCTGCTCGGCGAGGCGTTCGGGCGGCAGGGGGCGTGGGGCGAGGCGCTCGAGCGGTTCGAGTCGGCGCGCGCGGTGCGGCCGGGACATGTCGGCGCGCTGCGCGGCGAGACGCAGGCGCTGCTCATGCTCGGGCGCGGCATCGACGCGGGCATGGCCGCAGAGGCGCTCGTCCAGGCGTTGCCCGACGATCCCGACGCGCTCATGCTCGTGGCGACGGCGCGCTTCGAGGCCGGCGACTCGGCCGGCGCGCCGGCGGCGCTCGACCATGGCCGGCGCGTCGCGCCGCGCCGCCCCGACGTTCTGCGCGGCATCGGCAACATCACGCGCGCGATGGGGAACGTCGACGCGGCGATCGCCGCGTATCGGCATGCGCTCTCGCTCGACGCGGACTTCGCGGCGGTGCGCCACGACCTCGCGCAGCTGCTCATCCAGCGCGGCGACTTCAGCGAGGCGGAGCAGGAGCTGCTCGCCGCCCTCGAGTCGGTGCCGACGTACGCCGACGCGACGCTCGCGCTCGCCGGTCTCTATCGGGTGGAGCAGCGCCAGCGCGAGGCGCTCGAGCTGCTCGTCGAGTTCCTCGAGCGCGACCCGTACAGCTTCGATGGCCTCGTCGGGCTCGGCGAGCTGCTGCTCGAGATGGACCGCCCCGATGACGCGGCGGTCGCGTTCCACCGCGTGCTGCGCTTCGACCCGACGCACGTCGGCGCGATCTTCCACCAGGGCGTGCTGCTCGCGCGACAGCAGCGCTTCCGCGAGGCGATCGCGAGCTTCCGGCGCGTCGGCGAGCTCGAGCCGGACAGCGAGTATGCGCGGCGCGCGTTCCGCGAGGCGCGCGCCGCCCAGCGGCACCTCGACGTCTCCGCCGGCGTGGTGGAGGACTGATGGCGATCGAAGGCCCGCTCCGCGAACTCGGCATCCACGACGTGTTCCAGCTCCTCGACCTGAGCCGGAAAACGGGGACGCTGCACGTGACATCCGAGCTGCGCGATAACGAGGGCACGGTGCTGTTCGAGAACGGCAAGGTGATCTCGGCGTCGATCCGTTCGAACCCGCATCGCATCGGCGACCTGCTCGTGCGCTCGGGGCGGCTCACCGACGCGGACATGGCGCAGGCGCGAGCGGCGCAGGAGGCGGGGGACGATCGCCGCCTCGGCGAGATCCTCGTCGCCCTCGGGCTCGTGACGACCAAGGAGATCGAGCGGCAGATGCGCCTCCAGATCGAGGCGGTCGTCTTCGAGCTCATGAGCTGGCGCGAAGGGTTCTTCCGCTTCGAGGAGGGGCTCGCAGAGGACCTGCTGCGCGAGGCGACGGTGCCGATCTCGACCGAGTCGCTGCTCATGGAGGGCGCGCGCCGCATCGACGAGTGGTCCCGCATCGGCGACCGCGTGCCGAACCTCTCGGTGATCCCCGAGCTCTCGCCGGGCGACACCGACCATCCGGCGATGCTCGACCTGCTGCCGCAGGAGTGGCAGGTGCTCGCGGCGATCGACGGCGCGCATGACCTGCGCGCGATCGCGGCCACGGTGGCGATGAGCGAGTTCGAGGTCGCGCGCATCGTGTACGGGCTCGTCACGACGGGCGTCATCGTGCTGCGGCAGCCGGAGCGGCGGTCGCAGGCGAAGCCGCTCCCGGTGGACGAGGTCGACCCGGTCGTCGCGGCGATGCCGACGCCGGTCGCGCCGGTCCCCGAGCCGCTGCGCGCGGGCGCGGACGCCTTCCGGCGCGGCGACCTCGCGAGCGGCGTGAAGCAGTGGCGCGAGTTCGTGGCGGCGACGCCGGCCTACCCCGGCGTCGCGGCGATCCGCGACGGCCTCTCGGCGGCCGAGCGGCTCCTCGAGGTCCTCGAGCGCGAGGTGCCGCATGGCCGCTGACGACATCCGCGCGATGAGCGACGCGCTCGCGGCCGACCCGTCGAGCCTGATCTTCCTCACGCTCGCCGAGGCGCTGTTGGCGCGCGGCGAGTACTCGCACGCGCAGCGCGTCGCGACGCGGGGGGCGGCGCGGCACCCGCATCGCGTCGACGCGCAGGACCTCGTCGCCCGCATCGCGCTCGCGCAGGGGGACGACACGCGCGCCGAGGTCGCGTGGACGAAGGTGCTCGAGCTCTCGCCGGGCTTCGGCACGGCGCACCGCGGGCTCGGGTTCATCCACTATCGGCGTGGCGACCTCGGACGCGCGCTCGAGCATCTCGAGGCCGCGCGACGCGAGGATCCCGACGACGCGAGCGTCAATGACGCGATCGCCGCGGTGCGGTCGGCGGTGACGCCCGGCGCGGCGGTCGCGGCGTCGGACACCGCGGGTGCCGCGGACGCGGCGGAGGGAGCGGCGCCGGACGCGCCGGCGACGCTCTTCGACGAGGTGCTGGGCGACTCGCCGCAGGTCGCGCTGCTGCTCGAGGCCGACGGCGTCGTCTCGGCCGGGCAGTACACGACCGAGGACGGGACCGACCTCGGCACGATCATCGGCGCGCACCTCTCGGGCGTGAGCGACGAGGCGCAGCGCGCGATGCGTCACTTCAAGCTCGGGGAATGGACGCGCATCGTCATCGAGACCGAAGCGGCGGTCGTCGCGATGGCGCCGGCCGGCGATCCGGTCGTGCTCGTCGCCGCGCCACGCGACGTGCCCCTCGGCTTCGTGCGGCGCACGCTCGATCGGTGCGTCGCTGCCGCGCGCGCCTGGCTCGGCGGGCAGGGGGGCGCATGAGCGCATACGCCTCCCTGATCGGCGCCGTCACGCGCCATCGCGGCGTGACCGCCTGTCTCGTCGTCGCCGAGGCGGACGGCATCGTCGTCGACGGCACGGCGCATGTCGGCGTGAACACGGCGGCGTTCGCGGCGCTGACGGCGTCGCTCTATCGCAAGGCGCGCCGCGCGAGCGATGCGGCGGGGTTCGGCGGCGTCGGGTTCCTGGAGCTCGAGGCCGAGCGGGGCCGTGTGCTCGCGGCGGGCAAGGACGACCTCGTCGTCGTCGCCGTCGCCGAGCCGCGCGTGAACCTCGGGCTCGTGCGCATGGAGCTGTTGCGCGCCGCGGAGGCGCTCTGATGCGTCGCACCGTCGACATCGCTTGGGCGGAGGCGCCGCTCGCGCAGTTCGTGGACGACGCCCGCGTGCAGCTCGCGGTGCTGATGTACCCGACGGGGCAGGTGCTCGCGCAGCAGGGCTTCAAGCGGTCGCTCGACGTGCAGACGGCATGCGCGCTATCGGCGGCGATCAACGCATCGGCGGCGCATCTCGGCCAGATGGTCGACGGGGCGCCGTTCCGCGGGTTGCATTACGCCGGACACGAGCGACAGCTCTGGCTCGGGTCCGTCGCGGCGCCGGGCGGACCGCTCGTGCTGCTGGCGGTCTTCGACGCCGAGAGTTCCCTTGGTATCGTGCAGTTGTACGTGGAGGAGTTGCGGGAGCGTGTCGCCGCGGCGGCGCCGCCGGTGACCTCGTCGGAGCCGGCGTTGGCCGAGGACTTCGAGCGCGACCTCAATCGCAACCTCGCGCAGCTCTTCGGGAGGGCGGGATGACCCTCTCCCTGTCCGGCGGCCACGCCATCCACCGTCCACCGCGCCTGCCGTGAGCCTCGTCAACTACGCGACCCGCGAGATCACCTGCAAGATCGTCTACTACGGGCCCGGACGCTCGGGGAAGACGACGAACCTCCATTACATTTATGGCCAGGTTCCGGGGGATCGGAAGGGACAGATGGTGTCGCTCGCGACGCAGACCGACCGCACGCTGTTCTTCGACTTCCTGCCGATCGACCTCGGCACGATTTCCGGCTTCACGACCCGCTTCCAGCTCTACACCGTGCCCGGGCAGGTCTACTATCAGACGACGCGCAAGCTCGTGCTGCAGGGCGCCGATGGCGTGGTCTTCGTCGCCGACTCGCAGGCGCGCCAGCTGGGCGAGAACATCGAGTCGATGCAGGACCTGCACCTCAACCTCGCCGAGCAAGGCGTCGACGTGCGCACGATGCCGCTGGTGATCCAGTACAACAAGCAGGACCTGCCGCCCGAGCTCACGACGCCGGTTCCCGAGCTCGAGGAGGCGCTGAACTTCCGCGGCGTGCCGTCGTTCACCGCCGACGCGCTGCACGGACCGGGCGTGTTCGAGACGCTGCGCGGCATCTCCGAGATCGTGCTGCGCAAGCTGAGCACCGGGCGCGGCGAGGGCTGAGGTGCGCCTCGACCCGCGACTGACGTTCGAGCGGCTGGTGGTGGGGGCGGGGAACCGCCTCGCCGCCGCCGCCGCGCGCGCGGTGGCCGAGGCGCCGGGCACGACATACAACCCGCTCTTCATCTACGGCGGGTCCGGCCTCGGCAAGACGCACATCCTCACGGCGACGGGGCATCGCCTGCTCGAGCTCCAACCGAGCGCCGAGGTGCTCGCGCTCACGCTCGACGAGTTCTCGGAGCAGTGGCACGCCGCGGTGTCGGCCGGCGAGACGCAGGCGTTCGGCGGCCGGCTCGGACGCGTCGACCTGCTGTTGATCGACGACATCCAGTTCCTCACCGGTCGGCGCGAGATGCAGTCGGAACTGCTGCGGCTCTTCACCGCGATGCAGGACGACGGCAAGCAGATCCTCTGCACGAGCGACCGCCCGCCGGCGGAGATCGCCGACGTCGACGAGCGCCTCATCGGGCGGCTTTCGGGCGGGCTCGTCGTCGACGTCGGCGCGCCGGAGTACGAGGCGCGCGTCGCGATCCTGCGCTCGGCGTGCCGCGAGCGCGGCATCGACGTGCCCGACGACGCGCTGGAGGCGCTCGCGAAGCGCAGCCTGCGCAACGTGCGGGAGCTCCAGGGTGCGCTCAACCAGTGGATCGCGCGCGAGGCGATGGGGAGCGCCGGCGCGACGACTCCGACGCCGACGCCGGGCCACGTCGCCGCGACGCGCTCCTCGACCGAGTTCCTGAGCTTCCTCTCCGACGTGACGTCGGTCGTGCAGCAGCACATGGAGTCCTGGCAGGTGCGGCTGCGTGAGGTGATCGCGTATTGGCAGGGCGAGGGCTACCGCACGTCGGTGCTCGAGCGCGCGCTGCAACTGCCCGAGGACCCCGGCGTGCCGCGCCTCGTCGCGATGTACGTCGAGGCCGTGGAGGCGCTACGCGTCCTCGAGGCCGAGGCGACGCGCGTCGACCGCGCGCTCGGCGGGCATGAGCTCTTCCGCGACCCCGAGCGCCTGGCCGAGGCGGAGGACCTCGTCGAGCGCGCGCTCGCGGGGGAGATGCCGCCCGGCGGACCGAACCCCGAGTTCACGCGCGAGGGCTTCGAGGTCGGTGCGGCGAACCAGCTCGCGGTGCACGCCGCCGACGCGGTCATCGAGGCGCCGGGCACGCGCTACAACCCGCTCTTCATCACCGGCGCGAGCGGCGTCGGGAAGACCCATCTGGTGCACGCGGTGGGGAACGAGATCGCGCGCCGGTCGAGCGGCGCGGTCGCGGTGGCCTGCGTGCACGCGCAGGTGCTCGTCGACGAACTGATCCGGGCGATCCAGGAAGGCACCGTCGAGCGCTGGCGCTCGCGCTACCGCGCCGCCGGCGCGCTCGTCGTCGACGACGTGCAGTTCCTCGCCGGCAAGGAGCGAACGCAGGACGAGTTCTTCTTCGTCTTCAACGCGCTCGTGGAATCCGGACGGCAGGTCGTGCTGTCGAGCGATCGGCTGCCGTCCGAGATCCCCGACCTCGCGGCGCGTCTCCGCTCGCGCTTCGACGGCGGACTCACCGCCGAGATCCAACCGCCGGACCGTCCGCTGCGCGAACAGCTCGTCGCGCGGTTCCTCGTCTCGCTCGGCCGCGCCGCGCCGCCCGACCTGCTGGACGTCGTCGGCGACCCGCCGGTGCAGAGCGTGCGCGAACTCATCGGCCTCGTGAACCGTCTCGCCGCCGCGGCCGACGCGCGGGGCGTGGAGCTCGATGCGGCGTTCGCGCGCGCCGAGCTGGGCCTCGGCGCCGATGCGCTGTCGACGATGGCGCCGGCGGCGGCGGTCGAGGCGGCGGGGGATCGCACCTTCCTCGATCGCGAACGCGTCGTCTGGGATTGGCCCGACATCGGCGCCCGACTCGTCGAGGAGCTGCGCTAGATGGCGATCCGCGGCTCCCTCAAGGAGGCGTCACTCCCCGACGTCCTGCAGCTGCTCGCGATGGGCAAGAAGAGCGGCTGCCTCTCGGTCACGCACCGCAACAACTTCGGGTCGATCTTCTTCGACAAGGGGAAGATCAGCTACGCGTCGATCGTGAACCGGCGCGATCGGCTCGGCGACATCCTCGTGAAGAGCGGGCTGCTCACGCAGCAGGCGCTCGACGACGCGATCAGCGCACAGGACAAGGCGCGCGGCAAGCGCCTCGGCGAGCTGCTCGTCGAGAAGCAGCTCATCACGCGCGAGGACCTGCACGCGCAGATTCGCATCCAGATCGAGGAGGCGGTCTACTTCCTGTTCACGTGGGCCGAGGGGACGTTCAACTTCGAGGCCGACATCCGGCCCGAGGAACAGGACTTCCTCGTCTCGATCAACCCCGAGTCGCTGTTGCTCGAGGGCGCGCGGCGCGTCGACGAGTGGAGCCTCATCGAGAAGAAGGTCCCGACGTTCGACCTCGTGTTCGAGCTC
>CAYSAR010000077.1:0-9636 GCA_964428985.1 uncultured Gemmatimonadaceae bacterium
ATGACGGCGCCGACACGGATGCATCGGCTCTTGCAGGGCGACGTCGGCAGCGGCAAGACGGTCGTCGCTCTCTTCGCGGCGCTGCTCGCGCTCGAGAACGGGTACCAGGCGGCGCTCATGGCGCCGACCGAGTTGCTCGCCGAACAACACGCGCGGACGCTCGACACGCTCCTCGCGCCACTCGGCATCGTGCCGGTACTCATCACGGGGAGTCGTACGGCGAAGGAGCGTCGCCTCGCCGCGACGCGTCTCGAGGGCGGGGAACCGGTCATCGCGGTCGGCACGCACGCGCTCGTCGAGGAAGGGACGCGGTTCACGCGCCTCGGCCTCGCGATCATCGACGAGCAGCACCGCTTCGGCGTCGACCAACGTCGTGCGCTCGGCGACCGGGAGGTGGCCGGGCAGCGTCCCGACGTGCTCCTCATGTCGGCGACGCCGATCCCGCGCTCGCTCGCGCTCACGCTCTATGGCGACCTCGACGTGAGCCTCCTCGACGAGCGTCCGCCCGGCCGGCAACCGGTGACGACGGCGATGCGGCCCGAGTCGGCGCGCGGTCGCGTGCTCGCGTTCGTCGATCGGCAACTCGCGCTCGGGCGCCAGGCGTACATCGTCTATCCACTCATCGACGAGTCGGAGAAGGTGACCCTGAAGGCGGCGACGCAGGCGTTCGACGAGCTGCGTGATGGCGTCTTCCGCGAGCGTCGAGTCGCGCTGCTGCATGGTCGGCTCTCCTCGGATGAGAAGGACGACGTCATGCGCCGCTTCCGCGACGGCGCCGTCGACGTGCTCGTCGCGACGACGGTCATCGAGGTCGGCATCGACGTGCCCAACGCGACGGTCATGGTCATCGAGCACCCGGAACGATTCGGTCTCTCACAGCTCCACCAGCTCCGTGGCCGCGTCGGACGCGGCGCCGAGGAGTCGTACTGCATCCTGCTCGGGGATGTGGGCGAGGAGGCGGCCGAGCGGCTGTCGCACTTCGTGCGGACCGAAGATGGCTTCGAGATTGCGCGCGCCGACCTACGGATCCGCGGCATGGGCGATCTCTTCGGCGAACGGCAGAGCGGCGTGCCGACGTTCAAGGTCGCGGACCCGCTGCGCGATGAGGAGCTGAGCGACCTCGCTCGGGCTGGGGCGGAACGGCTCCTGGCAGGTGACCCCGAGCTTAGTCGTCCCGAGCATCGGGCGCTGCATGACGTGCTTCTCAGGCAGTATGGGCGGGCTCTGGAGCTCTTCCGGGTCGGGTAGTCGGACCTGTAGAGGTTTCCCCGACAATGTGACTTGCGCTCTGGCGCGACTCCTCTCCCGGTAGGAACTTGGGGCGCGAATGACTCGAAACGCGCCAGCGTCGACTGAATCGTCGTCTCCGACTCGCGGTCCGGCTTCGCGCGTGGCCTGGCGAGCCGCCCTGATTAGCACTGTCGTCGCGGTGCTCATCGCCGTCGGGGTCGACCGCTGGCATGAAGGACGCCTCATGGTCGCGCAGCGTGCGCGCGTCCGGACCGACATGGCGCCTTACGCGAACGCATTGCAGGACGCGGTGCAACGCCGCATCGCGATGCTGATCGGACTCCGATCGTTCGTCGATTCCCGCACGTCGCGGCGGCAGCTCGACGCGGAGTTCCCAACGTACGCTGCCGGCATGCTCACGGCGGCGACCGGCGTGCGCGCCCTCCAACTCGTCGACAATGGTCGGATCGCAGCGACGTGGCCCGTAGAAGGGAACGAGGAAGCGGTCGGCTATGACCTTCTCCGCGACCCACGGCCCCGTCTCGGAGCAGATGTGCGTCGGGCGCTCCAGACGGGACAGATCACGATCACGGGACCCATCTCGCTCGTGCAGGGCGGTGACGGGCTTCTCGTGCGTCGTCGCGTGACGCTCCGCCCGGGCTTCCCCCAACTCGCGGCGGTCATCGTGGACGTGCCGTCGATCGTCACCGAGGCCGGACTGCCCGCGCCGCTCACGGGGCTCGTGATGGAGGCGCGGGATCGGACGATGACCTGGTTCGGCGGCGACACGCCAGGCCTGGCGATCGAACCCGAGACGCTGCACGTCGAGGTGCCCGATGGGGACTGGGTGCTGCTCGGGGCACCGCGCGACGGGTGGAAGGCGGCGATCCGCCCCGATCTCACGAACAGTCGGCTCACCTCGTTTGCGCTGGTGCTGGTCGCCGGACTGCTCGGCTATGTGCTCGGCGGCCGCGAGGAGCGCCTCGTCCGCGAAGTCACACAGAGCGGGACGCGCCTCGACCTCGCACTCCGCGCGGGCGGCTTGGGCGCCTGGGAGTACGACATCGCGGGCCGGCGGATCGCATGGAGCGAAGCGGCGGCGGCGATCTTCGACTATCCCGTGGCCGAGCTGACCGGTGATCCCGAGCAGCTCTACGCCCGCGTCCACGCCGATGATCGGAGCAAGCTGCGCCGGCTCGTGAGCGACCTGCTGGCGGGGTCGCGCAATGAGTACGTGACCGAGTTCCGGCTGCAGCTGCCCAGCGGCGCGACGCGATGGGTGCTCGCGATCGGCGAGCTCGAGCGGGAAGAGGACGGCACACCGGTGCGCATGCTCGGCGTCGTGAGCGACGCGTCCGAGCGGCGCGAGATCGAGGAGCGCCTGCGGCACTCGCAGCGGTTGGAAGCCGTCGGTACGCTCGCGGGCGGCGTCGCGCACGACTTCAACAACCTGCTCACGGCGATCATCGGGTTCACGGAGCTGGCGCTCGATCGCGCGGGCGCGGTCAAGGACGACGCCGCGGCGAATGCCGTGCGCGCCGATCTCGCGCAGGTGCTGCTGACGGCCGAACGGGCGGCGGCGCTCACGGGGCAACTGCTGGCGTTCAGCCGCCGCAAGGCGACGGAACCGACGACCTGCGATGTCTCGACGTCGCTCCGCGAACTCGAACCGATGCTGCGTCGGCTCCTCGGCGACGGCAACGAGCTGCGCACCGAGCTGACGCCCGGTCTCGCGCCGGTCTGGATCGACGCGGGCCAACTGACGCAGGTGATGCTGAACCTCATCGTCAACGCCCGGGACGCGATGCCTTCGAAGGGCGTGGTGCACGTGCGGACGCGCGGCGTGCGGGCGGCGGGCAGCGGCCGTCCGCCCGATGCGCCGTCGGGCGACTGGGTCTGCATCGAGATCGAGGACAGTGGCGTCGGTATGTCCGAAGAGCTGTGCAAGCGGATCTTCGAGCCGTACTTCACGACGAAGGAGGTCGGGCGCGGTACGGGGCTCGGGCTCGCGGTCGTCTACGGCGCGGTCGAGAGCGCGCATGGTCACGTGACCGTCACGAGCGCCGAGGGGCAGGGGACGACGTTCCGCATCTACCTTCCGCCGAAGGTGCAGACGGAGGAGCATGCCGTCATGCGGCTTGGCGGGGTTTCGGCGGCGGTCTAGCTTTCGACCTTGGCGACGCACACCGCGGTCGCCGTCCGCCTCCCTTCGCACGCGATGTCCGACCAGACGCAGGCCTTCCGCATCTCCGAGCTCGGCGCGCGCGCCGGCCAATCCGCGACCGTCCACGGATGGGTCACGCACACCCGGTCGTCGGGGAAGGTCGCGTTCATCGTCATGCGCGACGGCACGGGGATCCTCCAGTGCGTCGTCGTGAAGACGCAGGTCGCGCCCGAGGTCTGGGAGCGCTTCCAGGCGCTGACGCTCGAGACGTGCATCACCGTCAGCGGGGAAATCCGCGCCGACGCGCGGGCGCCGGGCGGCGTCGAGATGGGCGTGGTCGGCCTGACGATCAACGGCGCGAGCCCGCTCGACTATCCGATCCAGCCGAAGGAGCACGGAATCGACTTCCTGCTCGACCACCGGCACTTCTGGCTGCGCAGCCCGCGGCAGGTCGCGATCGCGCGCATCCGCAACGAGGTCGAGCAGGCGATCCACGACTTCTTCTACGATCGCGGCTTCCTTCGCGTCGACACGCCGCTGCTCACGGCAGCGATCGGCGAGCGCAGTGGGCTCTTCTCCACGGAATACTTCGACGAGGGGAACGCGTACCTCGCGCAGACCGGCCAGCTCTATGGCGAGGCGGCGGCCGCCGCGTTCGGGAAGATCTACACGTTCGGCCCGACGTTCCGCGCCGAGAAGTCGAAGACGCGCCGGCACCTCACCGAGTTCTGGATGATCGAGCCCGAGGTCGCGTTCAACGATTCCGAGGCGAACATGAAGCTGCAGGAGGACTTCGTCTCGTTCCTCGTGCAGCGCGTGGTCGAGCGCCGCGGCGCGGAGCTCAAGGAGCTGGAGCGCGACACGTCGAAGCTCGAGAAGGTGAAGGCGCCCTTCCCGCGCATCGATTACACCGACGCGGTCGAGATCCTCAAGCGGAAGGGGAGCAAGGTGCAGTGGGGCGACGATCTCGGCGCCGAGGACGAGGCGCTGCTCGTCGAGGACCACGACACGCCGATCTTCATCTGCAACTATCCGAAGGAAGCGAAGGCGTTCTACATGAAGGAGAACCCGGCCGATCCGCGGACGGTGCTCTGCGACGACTGCCTCGCGCCCGAGGGATACGGAGAGATCATCGGCGGCTCGCAGCGCGAGGACGATCCCGATCGCCTGCTCCAGCGCATCCGCGACGAGAAGCTCCCCGAGGAGGCGTACTCCTGGTATCTCGCGCTGCGGAAGTACGGGACGTTCGTGCACTCGGGGTTCGGACTCGGGCTCGAGCGCACGGTCGCGTGGATCTGCGGTACGCCGCACATCCGCGAGGTGATCGCGTTCCCCCGCATGATGCACCGGCTCCACCCGTAGCATGCGCGCATTCGTCGCGGCGCTCCTGGTGGCGGTGCTGGGCTGTTCGCGCCCGGCGGTCATCGCGGCGCAGCCCGACTCGACCGCGTTGCCCAAGGTGTTGATCATCGGGACCGGCGGCACGATCGCCGGCACGCAGGAGGAGCCGGGCACGCTCGGCCGCTACCGCGCCGGTTCCCTCTCGGCCGAGCAGATGATCGCGTCGGTGCCGGAGCTCGCGCGCTACGCGGACGTCGAGGCGGAGCAGTTCTCGAACGTCGCGAGCTCGCGCATCACGCCGGCGCAGTGGGTCGCGCTGTCGCGCCGCATCAACGCCGTGCTGCGCGAGCGTCCGGACCTTGCGGGCGTCGTGGTCACGCATGGCACCGACCGACTCGAGGAGACGGCGTTCTTCCTTTACCTGACGGTGCGCTCGGAGAAGCCGGTGATCGTCGTTGGCGCGCAGCGACCGGCGACCGGCATCAGTCCCGACGGCCCGATCAATCTGCTCGCGGCGGTGCGCACGGCGACGGCCCCGGCCGCGCTCGGCAAGGGCGTCATGGTCGTGATGGATGACCGCATCCTCTCCGCGCGCGAGGTGCGCAAGAACTACCAGCGCGTCGGCGGGTTCACGGGCGGCGAGATGGGGATGCTGGGCGTCGTCGCATCGACCGGCCCCGAGTTCTTCTTCGCGCCCGTGCGGCGCCATGGCGCGACGACCGAGTTCGACGTCGCGTCGATCGACTCGCTCCCCCGCGTCGACCTGCTGTTCTCGTATCCGGGAGGGGTCGGTCCCGCGTTCGACTCGTTGCCTACCGGGGTCGTCGTCGCGACCACCGGCTTCACGCCGGCGGAAGGCACCGCGTTCCGTCGACTCCGCCAGCAGGGCGTGGTCGTCGTGAGTGCGTTCCCGTCGGGCGACAACGTCACCGCGGTGCGGCCCGCGCGGGAACGCACCGCGGACTCGACACGGGCGGCGCCGGTCACACCGGAGGATTCGGTGCGCGCGCTCGAGGCCGCCGCGCCGCCTGGGGTGATCGTCCATCACCTCACGCCGCAGAAGGCGCGCATCCTGCTCATGCTCGCGCTCACACGCACGCGCGACCCGCTCGAACTCCAGCGCTACTTCCTGGAGTACTGAGCCGTGACGACCGACCTGCCGCGCAACGCCGGCCACGCGCTCGACCTCGACATCGTTCGCGCGATCCGCGTGAATCGCAGCGCGGCCGAGCGGCGCGCCGCGACGATCCCGACGCGTCGCACGGTCAAGAAGGCGTGGCAGGCGGCGTGGCTGTTGCGCGCGATCACGCTGATCGACCTCACGACGCTGTCGGGTGACGACACCGCCGGCAACGTGCGACGGCTGTGCGCGAAGGCGCGTCGCCCGCTGCGCGGGGACCTCGTCGAGGCGCTCGGCGTCGGATCGCTCGACGTCGCCGTCGCCGCGGTGTGCGTCTATCACCGGTGGGTCGCGACGGCGGTCGCGGCGCTCGAGGGGAGCGGCATCCCCGTCGCGGCGGTCTCGACCGGCTTCCCGGCGGGCCTCTCGCCGTTCAAGCAGCGCCTCGCCGAGGTGAAGGCGTCCGTCGCCGACGGCGCGCGCGAGATCGATATCGTCATCACGCGCGCGCACGTGCTGACCGGCGATTGGGAGGCCCTCTACGATGAGGTCGCCGCGTTCCGCGAGGCCTGTGGCGAGGCGCACCTCAAGGCGATCCTCGCGACGGGCGAGCTCGCGACGCTCACGAACGTCGCGCGCGCGAGCTGGGTGGCGATGCAGGCCGGCGCCGACTTCATCAAGACGAGCACCGGCAAGGAAGGCGTGAACGCGACGCTGCCGGTCTCGCTCGCGATGGTGCGGCGCATCCGTGAGTACGAGGCGCGCACGGGCTTCCAGGTCGGCTACAAGCCGGCCGGTGGCATCCGCACCGCGAAGCAGGCGCTCGACTACATGCTGCTCATGAAAGAGGAGCTCGGCGACCGCTGGCTGCGCCCGGATCTCTTCCGGTTCGGCGCGTCGAGCCTGCTCACCGACATCGAGCGACAGCTCGAGCATTTCGTCACCGGCCGGTACGCCGCGGCGCACCGCCACCCGATGCCCTGATGCCGGCGACCGAATCCCTGAGGGAGCGACTCCCATGACGACCGTCGCGGAGATCTTCGAGACGATGGACTACGGGCCGGCGCCGGAGAGCGACGCCGAGGCGCGCGCGTGGCTCGCGCGACACGGCGCGCGGTTCGGGCACTTCGTGAACGGCGCGTACACGAAGCCCGGTGCGACGTTCGACGTGATCGACCCGTCGACGGGCGGCAAGCTCGCGAAGGTCACGCAGGGCTCGACGAAGGACGTCGACGCCGCGGTCGCCGCGGCACGCAAGGCGTTCGCGAAGTGGTCGAGGCTCACGCCGCACGCGCGCGCCCGCTACCTGTATGCGCTCGCGCGCATGGTGCAGAAGCATTCGCGGCTGTTCGCCGTGCTGGAATCGATGGACAACGGCAAGTCGATCCGCGAGACGCGCGACCTCGACATCCCGCTCGTCGCGCGGCACTTCTACCATCACGCCGGGTGGGCGCAGCTGCTCGATACCGAGTTCGCTGGCTATCGGCCCGTCGGTGTGATCGGGCAGGTGATCCCGTGGAACTTCCCCCTGCTCATGCTCGCGTGGAAAGTCGCGCCGGCGCTCGCGGCGGGGAACACGGTCGTGCTGAAGCCGGCGGAGTTCACGCCACTGACGGCGCTGCTCTTCGCCGAGCTCGCGCATGAGGCCGGCCTGCCGCCCGGCGTGCTCAACATCGTGACCGGCGACGGGCGCACCGGCGCCGCGCTCGTCGAGCACGACGAAGTCGACAAGATCGCGTTCACCGGCTCGACCGACGTCGGGCGCATCATCCGCAGGGCGACCGCCGGGAGCGGCAAGAAGCTCTCGCTCGAGCTCGGCGGGAAGTCGCCGTTCATCGTCTACGAGGACGCCGACCTCGACGGCGTCGTCGAAGGCGTCGTCGACGCGATTTGGTTCAACCAGGGACAGGTCTGCTGCGCCGGCTCGCGGCTGCTCGTGCAGGAGGGCGTGCACGACAAGCTCATCATGAAGCTGCGGGCGCGCATGGAGAAGCTCCGCGTCGGCAAGCCCCTCGACAAGGCGGTCGACATGGGCGCGATCGTCGCGCCCGAGCAGCTGGAGCGCATCACGAAGCTCGTGAAGCAGGGCGAGGCCGAAGGCGCGGTGATGTGGCAGCCGACTTGGAGCGTGCCGAAGAACGGCTGTTTCTACCCGCCGACGCTCTTCACGAACGTCGAACCGGCGAGCACGATCGCGCAGGTCGAGATCTTCGGACCGGTGCTCGTCGCGATGACCTTCCGCACGCCCGAGGAGTCGGTCGCGCTCGCGAACAACACGCCGTTCGGCCTCGCGGCGAGCGTCTGGAGCGAGAACATCAACCTCGCGCTCGACATCGCGCCGAAGCTCAAGGCGGGCGTCGTGTGGATCAACGCGACGAACCTGTTCGACGCCGCGGCTGGGTTCGGCGGGTACCGCGAGTCCGGGTTCGGGCGCGAGGGTGGGCGGGAAGGGATGTGGGAGTACCTGCAGAGGGTAGAGGGGAGAGGGGAGAGGGGAGGGCGTGCCGGAAAGGCTCGCGGCGCGGAGAAGGTCGTGCGCGCGAGGCGCGCCACGAAGGCGCAGCGCGATGAGGCCTCACACCTCCCCTCTTCCACCTCCCACCTGCCGTCCGTCGATCGCACCGCCAAGCTCTTCATCGGCGGCAAGCAGGCGCGGCCCGATTCGGGCTACTCGCGCGTGATCCACGGTGCGAACGGCGCGCGCATCGGCGAGGTCGGGGACGGCAACCGAAAGGATATCCGCAACGCGGTCGAGGCCGCGCACGCGGCGCGCAAGGCGTGGGGTGGCGCGACGGCTCACTTGCGAGCACAAGTCCTCTACTACATCGGCGAGAACCTCGCCGCGCGCGCCGATGAGTTCGCCGCACGGTTGCGCGCGAGCACCGGAGCCTCGGCCGCCGAGGCGAACGCCGAGGTCGAGGCGAGCGTCTCGCGCCTGTTCAGTTACGCGGCCTGGGCTGACAAGTGGGACGGCGCGGTGCATGCCGTGCCGATCCGCGGCGTCGCGCTCGCGATGCACGAGCCCATCGGCGTCGTCGCGGCGGTCGCGCCGGTGACTGCGCCACTGCTCGGGTTCGTGAGCGTGGTCGCGCCGCTGCTCGCCGTGGGCAACAGTGTCGTCGCGGTGCCGAGCGAGGCGCAGCCGCTCAGCGCGACCGATCTCTACTCCGTGCTCGAGAGCAGCGACCTGCCCGCCGGCGCACTCAACATCGTGACCGGTGCATCCGACGCGCTCGCAAGGATCCTAGCCGAGCACGACGACGTCGAAGGCATCTGGTATTGGGGGACGCGCGACGGCGTGAAGGCGGTGGAGCTCGCGTCGGCGTCGAACATGAAGCGCACCTGGTGCCATGCGGTCGCGCCCGACTGGCACGACGCGGTGCACGCCGAGGGGCGCGAGTTCCTGCGCGAGGCGACGCAGGTGAAGAACATCTGGATCCCCTACGGAGAGTGACGAATGTTCTCGCGTGAGTTCTACGAGATCCTGCACATCATGGGCATCGCGCTCACGATGGCGGCGCTGGGTGGCGTCGCGATCCATGCGAACGAGGGCGGCACGAAGAAGGGCGGCCGCTCGCGACGCTTGATTGGTGTTGCGCACGGACTCGGCATGTTCCTGATCCTCCTCGGCGGTTTCGGCATGCTCGCGCGCATCGGTTTCACCGGTGGCATCGGCGCGTTCCCCGGCTGGCTCTGGGGGAAGATCACCGTGTGGGTCGTGCTTGGCGCGCTGTCGGGCGTGCCGTACCGCAAGCCGAAGCTGGCGGTGCCGGCGATGATC
>CAYSAR010000078.1:0-9496 GCA_964428985.1 uncultured Gemmatimonadaceae bacterium
CCACGAGCCGGTGCCGATCGTCTACGGCGATCGTCCGTCGCTCGCGGCGGTCGCGTCGCGCGGTGACACGGTCGTCGTGGCGTACGAGGATCCGAACAGCCGCAACGCGCGCATCGGCCTCGCGATCAGTCGGACGCAGGGGCACATTTTCGAACGTCGCATCCCCGTCTCCGAGGAGACCGGGGACTCGCGC
Organism: uncultured Gemmatimonadaceae bacterium; assembly: GCA_964428985.1. GTDB lineage: Bacteria > Gemmatimonadota > Gemmatimonadetes > Gemmatimonadales > Gemmatimonadaceae > Pseudogemmatithrix. The sequence continues at coordinate 194 of CAYSAR010000078.1, forward strand.
GGCCCGCGCGTCGCGGTGCGCGGCACGCGCATCGCGGTCGCATGGACGGCGACGCAGCGCGGCGGCGGCGCGTCGCGCACGACGGTGCGCCTCGGGACCCTTCTCTGGTGAGCACGCACTGATGCACCTGCTGTTGGCTGACGACGACGCGCCGATGCGCGACTTGCTCGAGGCGGTGCTCACCGCCGGCGGGCACACCGTCGAGGCGTTCGCCGACGGCGAGGCGGTCTGGCGCGCGTTCGAGACCGCGCCGGCGGCGATGGTCGTGCTCGACTGGCAGATGCCGAGGCTCGACGGCCTCGAGGTCTGCCGCCGCATCCGCGCGCACGCCGACGGCGAGGCGACATACCTGCTCGTCATCACGTCGCGCGCGGCGATGAGCGACCTCGAGACGGTCCTCGATGCCGGCGCGGATGACTATCTGCCGAAGCCGGTGACGCCCGAGGACGTCACGGCGCGGCTCCGCATCGCCGAGAAGCGCATCGCCGTCGCGACGGCGCGACGCGAGGCCGAAGCCGAGCTGCGCCGCGCGCGCTACCTCGCCGGCATCGGCGAGGTATCGCTCGCGCTCCAGCACGAGATCAACAATCCGCTCGCGGCGCTGCTCACGAACACCTCGCTCATCACGAGCGGGCTGCTCTCGGCCGAGGAGTCGAAGGAGAGCCTCGCGACGATCGACGTGCAGGCGCGGCGCATCGCCGAGGTCGTGAAGCGGCTCAACGCGATCGAGGCGCCACGCTCGGTCGAGTACGTGAAGGGCCAGCAGATGGTGGACCTCCGCACGCCGGTGCGCCCGCAGCCGTCGACGCCGCAGCCGAAGGGCAAGTCATGAGGGCGCCGCCGCCCAAGGGTCGCTACATCGGCGTCCACACGCACGATGACGGCGGGCTGCCGATGGCGGTCGCGCGCGCCGCCGCCGCCGGCGCCCGCGCGCTCCAGGTCTTCACGGCGATCCCGACCTACTACAACGAGAAGGCGTCGCTCAAGCCGGAGAAGGCGGCGAAGGTGCATGAGGCGCTCGAGCGCGCCGGCATCGAGCGGCGCCACCTGCTCGTGCACGCCGCGTACGTGCTCAACACCGCGAACGCCGATGAGGCGAAGGCGGCGAAGGCGCGCAACGGACTCGCGAAGGAGCTCGAGCGCAGCACCGTGCTCCAGGCGGGCGGCTTCTGCTTCCATCCCGGATCGGCGGGCGACGGCGACCCGCTTGACGCGGCGGTGCGCGTCGGCCAGGCGATCGTGCACGCGCTCGAGACGGTGCCCGAGACGGCAAGCGGCACCCGCGTGTTGATCGAGAACACCGCCGGCGCGGGTCGGACGATGGGACGCAGTGCCGACGAGATCGCGCTGATGCTCGCGCAGGTGCCGAAGCCGCTGCGGCACCGCACCGGGTACGGTCTCGATACCTGCCATCTCTTCTCGTCGGGGCACGACATCGCGTCGAGCCCGACCGCGCTGCGCGACGTGCTCGACCACTTCGAGCGCACGATCGGCGAGAAGCCGTCGTTCCTGCACTTGAACGACAGCCAGCATCCGTTCGGCTCGAACAAGGACCGCCACGCGCTCATCGGCGAAGGGATGATCGGGGCGGAGCCGTTCCGCTGGCTCGTCAACCAGCCGGAGGCCGAGGGCATCCCGCTCATCCTCGAGACGCCGCAGGAGCGCACGTCCGTCGTCGAGGACGACGCGTCGGCCGATCCGTACGACACGCGGATGGTGGCGTTGCTGACGGCGTTCCTCGAGGACTGAGAGAGACGGGACGAGGGCTGCGAGCGACTGCCTTCAACGCCGAGGTGCCGAGGGAGACCGCGCGCCGCCGAGGGCGGCTTGATGGGGTTCCGTACTCGCGGGATCATGTTCCTCGCGCGCCGCACCCCGCATCCCCCAGTCCGTTCCCAGAGGGAAAACCCGCCTCCCCCAGAGGGGAACGCCTATTGCGCTCTAGGGCCGGACCCTTACTTTCGAGGCAGATCGCGCACGTGCTCGACCGGGCGTAGCACCGCGATCATAACTTCCTTTCGAGGAGATGTTCGAATGGCTGCCAAGAAGAAGAAGGCCGCGAAGAAGCCGGCGAAGAAGGCTGCGAAGAAGGCCGCAAGGAAGTCGGGTGGCAAGCGCAAGCCGAACGCGGCGTTCATGAAGCCCGTCACGCCGAACGAGAAGCTCGCCGCGGTCGTCGGCGCCTCCCCGCTCCCGCGCACCGAGCTCACCAAGAAGCTCTGGGCGTACATCAAGAAGAACGGGCTGCAGGACAAGAAGAACCGCCGCATGATCAACGCCGACGACAAGCTCAAGGCCGTGTTCGGCGGCAAGGGCCAGGTCTCGATGTTCGACATGACCAAGCTCGTCTCCAAGAACCTCAAGTAATCTCGGGGTCCTGGCAGACCGGAGGGGCGCGCCGCGAGGCGCGCCCCTCTCGTTTTCCCGCCCGCCTCGGGCGAGATTCCCCGTATGGCAAGCAAGAAGCGCGGCGCGAAGGCCGCCCCCAAGAACGTCGTCGCCGCGGCCCGCGAGGGCGGCGGCAGCAAGTTCGACGCCAAGAAGTTCTGGGAGGGATTCAAGTCCATCGCCGCGACGCTGGCGATCTTCCTCCTCCTGCGGACCTTCCTCATCGAGGCCTATCGCATCCCCTCGGGCTCGATGATCCCGTCGATGCTCATCGGCGACTGGCTCTTCGTGAACAAGCTGCGCTACGGCCCACACGTGCCGTTCACCGATTGGAACCTGCCCGGCTACGCCGATCCGCAGCGCGGGGAGGTCGTCGTCTTCGTCTCGCCGCTCCAGGTCGACCAGCCCGAGGACCCGACACCGATCCTCGTCAAGCGGCTCATCGGCATGCCGGGCGATACGATCCACTCGCGCGACGGCATCGTGCACATCGACGGCGTGCCGCAGCGGCAGGGATATGCCGCGGCGCCCGCGCCCGGCGCACCCGGTGACGAGTACCATCCGCTCTTCGAGTGGCAGCGTCGCGTCGCCCTCGACTCGTCCCGCTTCGGCGCCGCACCGGCGCAGCCGACGCTCGACGACTGGGGACCGCTCGTCATCCCCGATTCGTTCTACTTCATGATGGGCGACAACCGGTACAACTCGAAGGACAGTCGCTACTGGGGACTCGTGCCGCGCAAGAACGTCCGCGGCCGCCCGCTCTTCGTGTACTACTCGTGGAACGCCGACGACTCCGACCGGCCGCTGCCCTTCCTCACCGACATCCGGTGGTCGCGCATCTTCCACGTCATCCGCTGAGGTGACATGACTCCCACTCGCGCGCTCGTCCTCGCCCTGGCCCCGCTGCTCCTCACCGCCTGCCATGCGAGCGTGCGCACCGGCCGCGATGCCGCGCGCGGCGAGCCACGGCCGGCGACCGACGTCGAGTACCTCACGCCCTATGGCGCGCCGACGCGGCCCTTCTCCCCCGCCGTTCGCGTCGGCGATCTCGTCTTCCTCTCGGGGCAGATCGGCACCGACGCCGGCGCCGCCGGCAACAGCGTCGTGCCCGGTGGCATCGAGGCGGAGACGCGGCAGACGATGGAGAACATCAAGCGCACGCTCGAGGCGGTCGGCTCGTCGATGGACCGGGTCGTGAAGTGCACGGTCATGATGGCCGACATGGCCGAGTGGGACCGCATGAACGCGGTCTACCGCACGTACTTCAAGGCCGACCGCTATCCCGCGCGCAGCGCGCTCGGCGCGAACGGGCTCGCCCTCGGCGCCCGCGTCGAGATCGAGTGCATCGCCGCGGCATAGACGATGGCCCTCCTGCGCACGACGACGGAGCATCCGGTCCCGTCGCAGTCGCACGCGAGGCGCATCACGCTCTCGCTCGTCACGATGGCGATCGTCTCGGGCGGCTTGCTGCGCATCTACCGCACGATCGTGCTCGAGTACGGCTGGAGCGACCGCTGGTCGTGGATCGCCGGGACGTTCATCGCCGGCGCGGTGTTCCTGTTCATCATGGCCACCCTCCATCTCGGGAACTACCCGGTGAAGGCGTGGCTCTGGCGCGCCCCGATGTTCGCCGTCATCGAGGCGCTCACCGAGATCGCCGTCAGCCTCGCGTTCACGCTGATGGGCATCGAGCGCATCGGCAGCCTGCCGGCGACGATCGCCGACTGGCAGACGACGTCGACGCGCATCCTGTTCTTCCGGCTCGTCGGCATCCCCGTCTTCGCGCTCGTGCTCGCGGCGGTCTCGACCGTCGTGCGCATCCTGCTCCTGCCGCGACGACAACCCGAACCCTGAGGTGACCGTGCGCGTCCTCGCCATCGTCCTCGCGATCTCGTTGGTCTCCTCGTCCGCGCTCGCCCAAGAGACAGGCCGCGACGCCGGGCTGCGTCGGCCGTTCGGCACGCTGCGCGAGCAGGCCGCGCTCCAGCAGCGGTGGCTCGAGCGGCGACTCAAGACCGTCCTGCCGGCGCTCATGCGCAAGCATGGCGTCGACGCGTGGGTCATCCCGATGCGCGAGTACAACGAGGATCCGGTCTTCTCGTCGCTTGTCTCCCCGACGACGTTCGCCGCGCGCCGGCGCACGATCTACGTCTTCTTCGACCGCTGCGCCGCGGCCGGCCGCACCGACCCCGGCGACGGCTCCTGCGTCGAGCGCATCGCGCTCGGCGGCACCTCGCAGGGCGGACTCTACGAGGCGCGCCGCGCGATGAAGTCGGTGGACGCCGGCGCCGACCAGCGCCAAGCCGAGCTCTGGGGCGATGAGCAGTGGATCGCGCTGCGCGAGGTGCTCGAGGAGCGCGACCCGCGCGTCATCGCGATAGACGTCTCGCGCACGTTCGCGTTCACCGATGGTCTGAGCGCCGGCGAACGCGACGGCATGACCGAGGCGCTCGGCACGAAGTGGTCCTCACGCTTCCGGCCGGCCGAGGGACTCGCGCTCGAGTTCATCGCGACGCGGCTCCCCGAGGAGGCCGAGACGTACGCGCATCTCCAGGCACTCGTCTGGGAGCTGACGCAGCGCATGTTCTCGGCGGAGGTCATCACCCCCGGACGCACGCGCACGAGCGACCTCGTCTGGTGGTGGCGGCAGCAGGTGAACGACCTCGGCTTGGGCACCTGGTTCCAACCGAGCATCGACGTGCAGCGGAAGGGCGTGACCGCCGCGCAGCTCGGGGACGATCCCGTCATCGAGCGCGGCGACCTGTTGCACTGTGACGTCGGCATCGTCGCGCTCGGCCTCGCGACCGACACCCAGCATGACGCGTACGTGCTGCTGCCCGGCGAGACGGACGCGCCGGCGGGGCTCCGGACGGCGCTCCGCAACGCGAATCGCCTCCAGGACATCGTGATGGAGGAGCTCCGCGCCGGCCGGACCGGGAACGAGATCCTCGCGTCCTCGATTGCTCGCATGAAGGCGGCCGGGATCGACGGGACCGTCTACTCGCACCCGATCGGCAAGCATGGCCACGGCGCGGGGCCGCTCGTCGGGCTCTGGGACCATCAGGAAGGCGTGCCGGGCCGCGGCGACGCGAAGGTGATCCCGGACATGTGGTACTCGATCGAGCTCCAGGCCACGACGCCGGTGCCCGAGTGGGGTGGCCAGCCCGTGCGCATGGCGCAGGAGGAGGATGCGATCGTCGACGCGTCGGGGCGCATGCGCTGGGCGCATCGGCGGCAGGATCGGCTCTTCCTCGTTCGCTGACTAGATTGCGGGCGATGAAGAAAGGGAAGAAGGAACTCATCGTCGTCGGCGATCGCGTCCTCGTGCGCCTCGAGGAAGGCGAGGAGCGTTCGAAGGTCGGGCTCTACCTCCCGGCGACGGCGGTGGAGGGTCAGGCGGTGCAGGGCGGGACGATCGTCGCGACGGGACCGGGGACGCCGCTCCCCGACGTCGCCGATCACCTCGACGAGCCATGGCGCATCACGGGCTCTCGCGAGGCGCGGCACGTTCCGATGCAGGCGCAGGTGGGGGACTACGCGTTGTTCTTCCGGAAGGCCGCGGTGGAGATCACGTTCGAGGGCGAGCGGTTCCTCGTCGTGCCACAGGCGGCGATACTCGCACTCTCAAGATGACTCGCAGGGGATCCACGCGATGATGTACGACGAACGGATGATCGCCCCGATGCGCGCGGAGCTCACGCGCCTGGGGATCAAGGAACTGCGCACCGCCGAGGCGGTCGACGAGGTCCTCAAGGACGCGAAGGGGACGCAGCTCGTCGTCGTGAACTCGGTGTGCGGCTGCGCGGCGCGCAACATGCGGCCGGCGGTCGCGAAGGCGCTCGAGCACCCCGCGCGTCCCGATGAATCGTTCACGGTGTTCGCCGGCAACGACGCCGCGGCGACGCGCCAAGCGCGCAGCTACTTCACCGGCTACGCCCCGAGCTCGCCGTCGATCGCGCTGTTCAAGGACGGCCAACTGGTGCACATGGTCGAGCGCTGGCAGATCGAAGGGCGCAGCGTCGACGCGATCGCCGCCGACCTGATCGGCGCGTTCGAGAAGGCGTCGAGCGGCGTGGGGCCGGCCGCGAGCTGAGCGGCGCTCAGTCGTTGCGGATCCGCACTACGCCCTTGAACGACCGCACGACGATCTCCGCCGACTCCCCGGCGACCGGCTTGCCGTAATCGAGCCTCCGCGGCGAGGCGCGCTTCGGCGCCGGCACCGGCGGTTGCGGCTTCACTCCCGCGCCCGTCACCTCGATCGCATCGGCGGTCACCCGCACGGGCGTATCTGGAGGGATGCGCAGGTCGACCGACCCCGAGTGCGACTCGACGACGATCGACGCGTCACTCCGGATGGCGGCCGTGATGACGACGTCGCCGGTCACCGTCTCGATGCGCGCCGTGCCGAGGGGCCCGCCCTCGGCCGTCACGCGGCCGCTCACCGTCGAGAGCGTCGCGCCCTCGCCCGAGCCGCGCCACGTGAGCGCGCCCGACCCCGTCTTCGCGCGCAGCGCGCCTGGTGACCCGACGATCTCGAGCCGCCCGTCCATCGTCTCGACGATGAGCTCGCTCGGCGCGCCCTCGACGCGCACGTTCCCGCCGACGCTGCCGACATCGACCTGCCCGATGACGCCTTCGACGGTCACGTCGGTCGCGGCCCCGCGGACCCATACCTGCGCCGTCGCCGGCACGCGCACGACGAGATCGGCGCGCGGCGTGCCGGGGCCGCTGCCTTCCACCCCGAGCTTGATGCCGTCGGGCCCGCCGCCGCCGAAGACCTGTGCCCGCGCCTCGGCCGTGCCGCTCACCGCGACCGAATCGCGGTCCCAGCCGACGATCCGCAGGCTGCCGTTGTAGTTGTAGATCTTCACCGAGCCCTTCGCCGAGAGCGGGAACGCGCGCTCGACGGGCTTGTCCCGCTGCGCGCGCGCCGGTGCCGTTGCGAGCATCAGCGTCGCGAGTGCGAAGAGGCAGGTGCGCATGAATCGGAGTGCGGTCATGTCAGGGCCCTTGGAGCGCCGCGACGTCGTTCGCGCGACGCAGGAAGTCGATCTTCTGCCGGTACGCGGCCTCGACGAACGTCTGGTACGCGGCGCTCGCCGGGTCGGCCGCGAGCGCGGCGCGGGCCTCGGCGATCGCCTCGTCAATCGTGCGGAGACTGCGTTCGAGCACGGCGCGCGTCGCCGGATCGAGCCGCGATGAACGGCGCTCGAGCGCGCTCGCGAGCTCGGCCGCGGAGCGCTCGTAGGACGCGAAGGAGGCGAGGGATGCGGTCGGAGGCGCGTCGGACGCGGCCTTCGCGCTCGACGTCGCGATCTCGATCGAGGGCGTCGTCCTCACGACATACAGTGTCAGCGACACCGAGACGACGACGAGCGCGACCGCGGCCGCGGCGAGCACCGGCCAACGAGGCCGATGTGTCCGCGCGCGTTCGGACGGAACAGCGCGCACGACCGACGCCGCCGGCAGCGCACTCACGCGCGCCGCCTCGATGCGGTCGTGGATCGCCGGCCAGAGATCGCGCGCCGGCTCCACCGAATCCGGCAGGGCATCCATGTGCGCGCGCAGCCGGCGCGCCTCGTCGGGTGTCAGGTCTTCGTCGATCATCGGTCGAGCACCTCCAGGAGCCGACGACGCGCGCGGAAGAGCTGCGCGCGGATCGTCGCCGTCGCGACGCCCGTGAGCCGGGCGATCTCCTCGTGTGAGTAACCCTGTAGTTCGTGCAGCACGAACGCCGTTCGCGCACCGTCGGGTAGGCGTGCGATCGCCTGCTCGAGGTCCATGCGACCCTCGGGACCGAGCCCGCCGTCGCGCGGCACGATCGCCGCGTCCGGCAACTCGGCGCGCACTTGCACTCGCGCCTCGCGCCGCCGGCGCGACCGCGAGCCGACGAGGAAGACGTTCACCGTCAGCCGATGCAGCCAGGTCGAGAAGCTGCTCTCGCCGCGGAACGTCTCGAGCTTCTCCCATGCCCGCACGAACGCGTCCTGCACCAACTCCTCGGCCCGCTGCCGGTCGGCGGTGAGCCGCAGCGCGAGCGCATTCACGCGCCCCGCGTTCGCGCGGTAGAGCCGCTCGAACGCCGCACTGTCACCGCGCTGGGCGAGGCGGACGTCGTCTAGGAGGTCCACGGGCCCGGTCGGCGGGAGGGGTTGGGGGAGCATGGCATCCCTAAGATGCCGGTTCGGGGGGATTCGTGTACGGGATGGAAGATGTGAGACGGGAGGGCCGTGCCAGAGACTGCCGGCGCGGCAAGCGCGGGGCGCACATGCAAGAAGGGGCGGCCGATCGGCCGCCCCCCCTCCCATCTCCCATCTGCCGATTACGCCTGCCTGACCCACCGCCCCAGTTCCCGCAGCGACGGCCGCTTCCCGTACATCAACAACCCGATCCGGTAGATCCGCGCCGCGAGCCAGATGCACACCGCGCAGGCGAGCGCAACGCCGAGGAGCGACCCGACGATCTCCAGCGTCGACACCTGTGAACCCGCCATGCGGGCCGGCATGATGACCGGCGCCGAGAACGGGAGGAGGCTCATCACCTGGGCCATGCCGCCGGTCGGGTTCGTCGCGACGGGCTGGACGAAGATGATGCTGAGGATCAGCAGCATGACGACCGGCTGCGCCGCTTGGTTCGCTTCCTCCTGGCTGCCGACCATCGCGCCGACGGCGGCGAAGAGCGACGCGTACAGCGTGTACCCGAGCAGGAAGAAGAGCAGCAGCGCGACCAGCGCGAACGGGTCGATGGACGGGAGGCTGACGGCCGGGAGCTCACCGGCGCCCATCGCCGATAGGATGCGATCGCGTACGGCCCAGATGCCGAAGCCGCTGAGCGCCCACACGGCGTACTGCGTGAGGCCGACGGCGCCGACTCCGATCACCTTGACGGCGAGCAGCGTGTCGGCGCTCACGCTCG
>CAYSAR010000079.1:0-9443 GCA_964428985.1 uncultured Gemmatimonadaceae bacterium
ACCGATGACAGTCGTCGCGTCGCGCCCGGCACCTGCTTCGTCGCGGTGCGGGGCTCGACGCGCGACGGGCACAAGTTCCTCCCCGACGCCGAGCGCGCGGGCGCGACCTGCGCGATCTGTGAGGACGCGAGCGACATTGCGTTGCCGGCGCTCCTCGTGAACGACACGCGTGCCGCCGCGGCGATCGCCGCGGCGGCGTTCTACGGCGAACCTGCCGCGCAGCTGCGCTTCGTCGGGGTCACCGGCACGAACGGCAAGACGACGACGGTTGGCATCCTCCGCCATCTGCTCGACGACGTGAACGGCGCGCAGGGCCGTGCCGCGAGCATCGGGACGCTCGGCGTGCTCATCGGGAGCGAGGGCGCCGCGTTGCCCGGCGGGGCGGGGCTCACGACGCCCGGCCCGATCGAGCTCCAACGTGTGCTCCGTGCGCTCGTCGAGGCCGGCGTCGGCCGCGTCGCGATGGAGGTATCGTCGCATGCGCTCGAGCAGCAACGCGCGCGGGGCCTGCGCTTCGATGCCGGCGTCTTCACGAACCTGACGCGCGATCACCTCGACTACCACGGCACGATGGAAGCGTACTTCGCGGCGAAGGCGTTGCTCGTCGCCGCGCTGGCGCCCGACGGCGCCGCGGTCGTGAACGCGGACGATCGGGCGTGGGACGCGCTGCCACGCGCGCCGCGCCTCGTCCGCTTCGGACTCACCGACGGGCGCGCGGAGGTACGCGCGCGCGAGGTGCGATTCGAGCCGCGCGGGAGCTCGTGGACGCTCGAGACCGACGATGGCGCGCGCGACGTGCATCTGCCACTCATCGGCGACTTCAATGTCGCGAACGCGCTCGCCGCCGCGGCGGCCGCCCTCGCGATGGGGATCGCGCTCGATACGGTGGCGGAGCGGCTGGCCAACGCGCCCCAGGTGCCCGGACGTCTCGAACTGCTGAGCGAAGCGCCGTCGGTGCTCCGCGATTACGCGCACACCCCTGACGCGCTCGACCGCGCGCTCGCCGCGCTGCGGCCGTTCACACCCGGGCGACTCATCGTTGTCTTCGGGTGCGGCGGCGACCGGGACCGCGGGAAGCGTCCGTTGATGGCGCGCGCCGCGCGCGAGCGCGCGGACCATCTCGTCGTCACGAGCGACAATCCGCGCACCGAGGATCCCGAGCGGATCCTCGATGACATCGTCGCGCCGCTGCGCGAGGGGACGTACGATCGCATCGAGGACCGCCGCGCGGCGATCGCCCACGCGATCGCGCTCGCCGACCCGGCACGCGACGTCGTGCTGCTCGCCGGCAAAGGGCACGAGACTTACCAGATCCGCGGCACGACGTCATATCCGTTCGACGAGAAGGAGGTCGTGCGGGAGATCCTCACCGGCGCGGCGCGATGAGCACCGCGCTCCCGGCCGGCACCGATCGCTTCTGGACGCTCGAGCGCGTCGCGAAGGCGCTCGGCGGCGGACCGTCCGATGCGCGGCCGCTCACCGGCATCACGACCGACACGCGCACGATCGCGCCGGGCCAGTGCTTCGTCGCGCTCGTCGGCGAGCGCTTCGACGCGCACGACTTCCTCGCCGACGCGGTGAAGGCCGGCGCGGCCGCGCTCGTCGTGAACGACGCGCGGCGCGCAGCCGGTCTGGGCGTGCCGGTCTTCGAGGTCGAGGACACGCTCGTCGCGCTCGGCCGGCTCGGTCGCTCCCGTCGCGATGCCTGGGCGCGACCGGTCATCGCGGTCGGCGGGTCGAATGGCAAGACGAGCACGAAGGAACTGCTCAAGGCGGTGCTCGGTTCGCGGTTCTCGGTGCACGCGACGACCGGGAACCTCAACAACCGCATCGGCGTGCCGCTCACGCTGCTCGCGTTGCCCGATGATGCCGACGTCGCCGTCATCGAAGCCGGCACGAACATCCCCGGCGAGATCGCGCTGCTGCGCGACATCATCCGGCCCGACGTCACGGTGACGACGACGGTCCAGGAAGAGCATCTCGAGGGACTTGGCGATCTCGCCGGCGTCATGGCCGAGGAGATGGCCCTGCTCGATGACGCGCCGCTCGCGATCGTGCCCGCCGCCGAGCCGGATGTGGTCGCCGAGGCGCGGCGACGCGCGAAACGCGTCGTCGCGGCGGGGCTGGATGCCGGCGATCGCCGCGCGTCCGCGCACGCGCTCAACGACGACGGTCGTGGCTGGCTCGAGTGGGAGGGCACGCGCATCGAGATCCCGCTCAGCGGCGCGCACAACCTCCGCAACGCGGCGCTCGCGCTGGCCGTCGGCGCCGAGTTCGGCATCGCGCCCGCGGATGCCGCTGCCGGACTCGCGGCGATGCCCGTGCCCCCGATGCGCTCGCAGGTCGCGCCGCTCGGACGCGCGCTGTTGATCAACGACGCCTACAACGCGAATCCCGGCTCGGCGCGCGCCGCGGTGGAGCTGTTGCGGGACGTCGGCCGCGGGCGTCAACGGGTGGCGGTGCTCGGCACGATGCGGGAGCTCGGTGCGCACGCCGCGCGCGCGCATCGTGAGGTCGCGGAGGCAGCGCTCGGGGCGGGGATCGAGATCGTCGCGGGCATCGGGGACTTCGCCGAAGCGCTCGCGGCGTTGGGCGGCGGCGACGCACGCGTGATCACCGCGACCGACGTCGAGGAACTCTGGCCGCTGCTCGAACCGCGCCTCGCCGGTGACGCGGCGATCCTGCTCAAGGCGTCGCGCGGCGTGCGACTCGAGCGCCTCGTGCCGCACCTCACCTCGTGGGCCACCACCCGGGCGACGACCTGAATGCTGTACGCGCTGCTGCTCTCCCTGATCGAGTACGTCAGCGGGTTCAACCTGATCCGCTACATCTCGTTCCGCGCCGCCGGCGCGGCGATGACGTCGCTGCTCTTCTGCTTCATCATCGGCCCGTCGATCCTGCGGCGCCTCCAGCGCATGCAGATCCACCAGGTCGTGCGCGCGGGCACCCCCGACACGCACGCAGGCAAGGGCACGACGCCGACGATGGGCGGCTTCATCATCTTGGCGGCGATCCTCGTCTCGACGCTGCTCTGGATGCGGCTCGACAGCGCCTACGTCTGGCTCGCGCTCATCGTCACGCTGCTCATGGGGCTGCTCGGCTTCCTCGACGACTACCTCAAGATGGTGCAGAAGCGGAAGGGCGAGGAAAACCGCGGGCTCGTCGAGCGCTACAAGTACGCCGGGCAGATCACGATCGGCCTCGCGCTCGGCGTCTATCTGTGGCGGATGGACCTCAGCGGCCTCGGCGGCGCGACGACGACGCTGCCGTTCTACAAGTACGTCTTAATCGTCTTCACGCCGGCCTGGCTCTACTTGCCGTTCGTGACGTTCGTGATGACCGGCACGAGCAACTCGGTGAACCTGACCGACGGGCTCGATGGTCTCGCCGCGGGCCTCATGGCGATCGCGATGCTGACGCTCGCGGTGTTCGCCTACGTCATGGGCCGCATCGACACGTCGGACTATCTCCAGATCATCTACCTCGGCGGATCGGGTGAGCTGACGATCTTCTGCTCGGCCGTGTTCGGCGCGGCGGCGGGGTTCCTCTGGTTCAACGCGCACCCGGCGCAGGTCTTCATGGGCGACACGGGGTCGCTCGCGCTCGGGGGGTCGCTGGGCGCCGTCGCGATCCTGCTCAAGAGCGAGTTCCTCGTGCTCATCGTCGGCGGCGTGTTCGGCGCCGAGACGCTGTCGGTGATCATCCAGCGCAGCGCGTTCAAGTATCGCCGCAAGCGCTACGGGCTCGACTACGCGAAGGCGCACCGCGTCTTCCTGCGTGCGCCGCTGCATCACCACTTCGAGATGAAGGGGTGGCCGGAGACGCGCGTCGTCGTGCGCTTCTGGATCATCGGCATCCTCTGCGCCTTCGCGGCGATCTCGACGCTCAAGATCCGGTGAGCGACGGCGGCGAGGTCGCGGTGATCGGGCTCGGGCGGAGCGGGGTGGCCGCCGCCCGGTTGCTGCACCGCGACGGGCGTCGGGTGTATGCGAGCGACGCGGGGCACGGCGACCGGGTGCGCGCGGCGGCGGCGACGCTCACGGCGATCGGCATCGACGCCGAGGCGGGTCGCCATGACCTCGATCGCATCGCGCGCGTGGCGGCCATCATCGCGAGCCCGGGCGTGCCACCCACGGCCCCTCCGCTCACGCTCGCGCGCGAGCGCGGCATCCCCATCTGGAGCGAGATCGAGGTCGCGCTGCACGGACTCGGTGGCGTGCGGTATGTCGGCATCACCGGCACGAACGGGAAGACGACGGTCACCGCGCTCATCGCGCACCTGCTGCGCGCCGTCGGTGAGGAGGCGGTCGAGGCAGGGAATATCGGCACGCCGCTCAGCGAGGTCGCGCTCGCCGATCGCAAGCCGGCGTGGGTCGCGATGGAGCTCTCGTCGTTCCAGCTGCACGACACGCCGTCCGTCCGGCCCGACGTGGCGGTGCTCACGAACCTCGCCCCCGACCACCTCGATCGTTATGCGTCGGTCGAGGAGTACTACGATGACAAGATGCGGCTCCTCGCGAACGCGACCGGCGAGTCGATGCGCGTCGTGAACGCCGACGACGCCGAGCTCATGCGCCGCACCGCGCGGTATCCGGGCGTCGTGCGGAGCTTCTCGCTCCGCGACGCGCGCGCCGACGCCTGGTTCGACGAGGCGAAAGGCGTGCTCATGCTCGCCGGCATGCCGCTCATGGAGCGGTCGCTGTTGCCGCTGCTCGGCGCGCACAACGTCGCGAACGCCCTCGCCGCCGCGGCGGCGGTCTGGTTCGCACGGCCAGGGGCGCAGTCGGCCGCGGTGCGTGCGAAGCTCGCCGTGGGGCTCTCGAGCTTCGCGGCGATCCCGCACCGGCTGGAGCCGGTCGGGGAGCGAGACGGCGTGCTGTGGGTGAATGACTCCAAGGCGACGAACATCGGCGCGGCACGCGTCGCGCTCGAGGGGATGACGCGACCGACTATCCTGTTGCTCGGCGGACGACACAAGGGCGAGCCCTACACGGCGATGCTCGACGCGATCCGCGCGCATGCGAAGGTCGTGCTCGCCTTCGGCGAGGCGGCGCCGATCATCGAGCAGGACCTGAAAGGGCTCGTTCCGCTCGAGCGCCTCGGGTCGTCCTTCGAGCAGGTGATCGCGCGGGCGCGGCAACTCGCCGTGTCCGGCGACGTCGTGTTGCTCGCGCCCGCCTGTTCCAGCTACGACATGTTCGAGAACTATGAGGAGCGCGGGGCGACATTCCGCGCGCTCGCACTCTCCGCCGCCTGACCGCCCCGTCCCACGCAGCCACGCATGACCGCCCGCGCGACCAACCTCCCCACCTCGATGACCGCGAGCCGCGAACGGTGGCGCATGAGCCTCGCCGCGCGCCTCTTGGTGGTGCTCACCGCCGCGCTGCTCGCGTTCGGGCTCGCAACGCTGTACTCGGCAAGCTCCATCGAGGCGATGAACATCGGCCGCCCGAGCTGGCACTTCCTGTTGCGGCAGCTCACGGGCGTCGGCGTTGGGGTCGTCGCGTTCGCGATCGTCGCGAAGCTTGATGCCGAGCGGTGGCGGGGGTGGGCTTGGCCATTGCTCGGGCTCGCGACGTTCCTGTTGCTGCTCACCGTGCTGCCGTTCACGAAGGGGATCGCGCCGCCGATCAATGGGTCGCGTCGATTCCTCTTCGGCGGGTCACTCCAGCCGTCGGAGCTCGGCAAGCTCGCGCTCGTCATGTGGACGGCGATGCTCATCGTGAAGAAGGGTGGGGAGGAGGGTCTTCGGCGACTCTCGAAGGGCATCCTACCCTTCCTCGTGGTGCTCGGCGTGCTCGCGGCGCTCGCCGCCGCGGAGCCGGACCTCTCGGTGATCGTGTTCTACGCGTTCGTCATGGGCGTGATGCTCTTCGCGGCCGGTGCGCGTGTCGGGCATTTCGTCGTGATCGGCGCACTCGGCGCGCCGCTCCTTTGGGGACAGATGGAGCGCGTCGAGTATGCGATGCGCCGCCTGCTCGGCTTCGCCGGCGGCGTCGACTCGCTCGAAGTGAACTACCAGCTCAAGCAGTCGCTGATCGCGGTCGGCTCGGGCGGGTTGCTTGGCGTCGGCTTCGGCGAAGGGCGCCAGCAGTACGGATTCCTTCCGCTGCCGTACAACGACTTCATCGGCAGCAACGTCGGCGAGGAGTGGGGCTTCGTCGGGCTCTCGGCCCTCATCGTCGCCTACGCGCTCTGGGGGTGGCTCGGCTTCCGCATCGCGAAGCATGCGCGGACGCCATTCCAGCAGTTGGTCGCGGTCGGCCTCACGGTGACGATGCTCGTGACGGCATACCTGCACCTCGGCGTCGTCACCGGACTGCTGCCCACGACCGGACTCACGCTGCCGTTCATCTCGTATGGCCGCTCGAACGTGCTCCTCTCGCTCGTGATCACCGGCATCCTCGTGAACATCGGTAGCGCGCGCGAGCGCGTGATCGGCGAGCACGCGACGGACCCCGTCCAAGCCGGCGCCCCCGCGCGCGCCGTCTAGCGTGCGCGTCGTCTTCACGGGCGGCGGCACCGGCGGCCATCTCTACCCGGCCCTCGCGATCGCGCGGGCGCTCGTGCGGGAACGACCCGAGGTCCGTCCGTTCTTCGTCGGCGCGCTCCGCGGCATCGAGCGCGACGTGCTCCCGACGACCGAGTTCCCGCACCTGCTGCTCGACCTGCATCCGCTCTACCGGCCGCGCGTCTGGAAGAACTGGCGCACTCTGCGTGGCGCGATGGCGGGATGGGGGGCCCTGAACCGGCTCGCGCGCGAGGCGCTACCCGCATTGGTGGTCGGCACCGGCGGCTACGCGGCGGGACTCACGATGTTCTGGGCGTCGCGGCATCGCATCCCCGTCGTGCAGCACATCGGCGACGCGATCCCCGGCATCACTGCGCGCTGGGCGGCGCGCTTCTCGCGCGAGGCGTATCTCGGCTACCCCGAGGCGGTGCGGTACCTGCCGAAGGGGAAGGGCATCTACCGCGAAACCGGGAACCCGATCGAACCGCCTCCGGACATCCGACCGGCAGCGGCCGAGGCCCGCGCGAAGTTCGGCTTCCCGGCGCATGCCACGGTTCTGCTAGTCTTCGGTGGCTCGCAGGGTGCGCGGGCGCTCAACCAGGCGGTCGCCGCGTGGATCGACCGTGGCCTGCCCGACGACCTCTGCCTGCTCTGGGCGACCGGCAAGGCGCATTTCGACGGGTTCAAGCAGCTCGATCGCGCCGACGTCCGCGTCGTGCCGTATCTCGCGCCGATCGCCGACGCCTATGCGGCGTGCGACCTCGCGCTGATCCGCGGCGGCATGATGGGCACGAGCGAACTCAGTGCTTGGGGCGTGCCGATGGTCATCGTGCCCCTGCCGACGGCGGCGAACGATCACCAGACCGCGAACGCCCGCGTGCTCGAACGGGCCGGCGCGGCGGTGCACTTGCCGCAGGCCGAGCTCACCGCCGAGCGTCTCGATCGCGAGATTCGCGCATTGCTACGCGAGCCGGGGCGTGCTCGGCTCGCGGCCATGGCGACAGCGGCCGGCGCGCGTGGGCGCCCGCACGCGGCGGCCGAGATCGCCCGACACATCGGCGCGCTGCTCGCTTAAGACGGGCGGCGCCGAGGCGCCGCGGTCCGCCGCGTGAGACGCGTGGATATCTTTCACCCCGATGCCTCTCCTCGACCCGTCGGATTCGCGCCCGATCCACTTCATGGGGATCGGTGGTGCCGGGATGAGCGCGCTCGCCGAACTCTGCCACCGTCGCGGCGCGACGGTCACCGGCTGCGACCAGAGCGCCGACGGCATGAAGGACGTCGCCGCGCTCGGCATCGCGGTGCAGCAGGGTCACGAGGCGTCCCATCTCGACGGCCACCGCGCGCTCGTCGTGTCGAGCGCGATCCCGAAGGATCATCCCGAGGTGGCGCACGCCCGCTCACTCGGCATCCCGGTCGTGCGGCGCGCCGAAGCGCTCGCCGAGGCGACGGCCGGCGGCGCGCTGATCGGCGTCGCCGGCACGCATGGCAAGAGCACGACGACGGTGATGACGACTGAGGCGCTGACGGCGGCCGGGCTCGCGCCGACGGGCGTCGTCGGCGCGCGCGTGACGGCGTGGGGCGGCAATCTCTCGAAGGGCGAACACGACGTCTTCGTCGTCGAGGCCGACGAGTACGATCGCTCGTTCCTCGCGCTCACGCCGACGGTCGCCGTCGTCACGAACGTCGAGGCCGACCATCTCGACATCTATCGCGACCTCGCCGACATCCACGAGACGTTCGCGACGTTCGTGCGACGCGCGCGGTACGTGGTGCTCTGCGCCGACGACGCCGGTGCCGACGCGATGCCCTCGCCGGCGACGGCGGAGGTGATCCGCTACGGTATCGCGAGCGACGGCGCGCGCCTCCGCGCGACCGACATCCGAAGCCGCGACGGCCGCACGACGTTCGCCGTACGCTACGATGGCAAGACGTTGGGCGAGGTGACGCTCGGCGTTCCGGGCTCGCACAACGTGCTCAACGCACTCGCGGCGCTCGCGTGCGGCATCGGGCCCTGGGGACTCTCGGTCGAGCAGATGGCGCCGGGGCTCGCCGCGTTCGTCGGCGCGGAGCGGCGCTTCCAACGGATCGGCGAGGCGGCCGGCGTGCACGTCGTCGACGACTACGCGCATCATCCCACCGAGCTGCGGGCGACGCTCGTCGCGGCGCGCGAGGCGTACCCGGGGCGTCGCATCGTCGCGGCGTTCCAGCCGCATCTGTTCAGTCGCACCCGCGACTTCGCGACCGAGTTCGGCGAGGCACTCGCGCTCGCCGACGTCATCGCGCTCGCCGACATCTATCCGGCGCGCGAGCAACCGATGCCTGGCGTCACGAGCGCACTCGTCGCCGACGCGGCGACGAAGGCGGGGCGCATGCCGGCGTGGACGGGCGCGCGCAAGGATGCCGCCGCGGGGCTCGCGTCGCTCGTGCGCGAGGGCGACGTGGTGTTCACGATCGGGGCCGGGGACATCACGCGCACGGGGCCCGAGCTGCTCGCGCGACTACGCGGCGACGGCCGCGGCGCATGAGCTTCGCGGCGATGGACGCGCGCGATGGGGACGACGCGAACGGTACGCCGCGCTGGCGACGGCGCGCGCGCCGCATCGGGATCCTCGCCGGCGCGCTCGCGCTCCTCGCCTCGCCCTGGTGGGGACGCGCGCTGCTCCAGCAGATGGACTTCTTCCGCGTGCGCCGCGTGGAGATCGAAGGCGCCCGTTACGCCGCCCCCGACGAAATCGTTTCGCGGTTGAGCGTCGACACGACGATGTCCGTCTGGGACGACCTGTCGCCGCTCGAGGCGCGGGTGCGGGAGCATCCACAGGTGCGCGAGGCGCGCATCCGGCGGCGGCTCCCGGGCACGCTCGTCGTGGTGGTGACGGAGAACCCGCCGGTCGCGCTCGTCAGCACGGCCCGCGGACTCGTCGTCACCGAC
>CAYSAR010000080.1:0-9352 GCA_964428985.1 uncultured Gemmatimonadaceae bacterium
CGCGCAGTAGATCACGATGTTCGCGTCCCGCGGGACGAGCGCCTCGATCTTCGTCTCCATCGTGCCGCGCGGGAGCACGATCGCGCCGGGGATCCGACCGAGGTTCGTCTCGTTCGGCTCGCGCACGTCGAGCACGACGGGCGCCTGCGGCGTGCCGAGCGCCGACTTGAGGTCCTGCACCGAGGATTCGCGGATGCGCGACTTCGCCTCGGCGATGAGGTCGCTTCCGGACTTGATTGGCATGGCGGTCGTGGATGGGGGAGCGGTGCGTCTCCTGCCATGATGCGCAGGGGACAGGGCGGATGGTAGCCCTCGACTTGCCCCGAACTCCAGGCACCCATAGCGTCAGCCCATGAGGTTCGCCGCCCGTTCACTGATCCTCGTGCTCGCGCTCGCGACCGGAACCGACGCGCTCCACGCGCAGCAGGTGCGTGGTCGCATCGTGACGCGCGTCGATGGCGCGCCGATCGGCGGCGTGGTGCTCGAGGTGCGCGACTCGGTCTCCGTGCGTGTCGCGACCTCGTTGACGCGGGCGGATGGCGCGTTCCGGCTGAGTCTGCCGGCCCCCGGGGTGTATCGCGTCATCACGCGACGGATCGGATATCGCAGCGTCACGCTCGGCCCGTTCCGCATCGACGCCGATACGACGCTCGAGCTCGCCATCGAACCGGTGCCGCAGCCGCTGCCCCCGGTGACGGCGGCGGAGTTCACGACCTGTCGCGGCGCGGACGGCGCGACCGAGGACGCGACGCTCCTGCTCTGGGAGAGTGCGCGCACGGCACTCATGGCATCGTCGGTCGCATCCCGCGAAGGGATGTACGAGTTCGACGTCGCGCGGTGGCGGCGCGAGTACGGCACCGAACCGACGGTCCTGCTCGACGTGACGGTGGATTTCCTGCGGCTGCGCGACGCGCGGCCCTGGATCAGCTTGCCGGCCGAGGAGATCGAGCGCGCCGGATACGTCCGGCTGGCGCATGACCGCTCGCTCACGTACGTCGCCCCGGATCTCGAGCTCTTGACGTCGCCCGAGTTCGCGTCCGTCCACTGCTTCGTCGTGCGCGAGGATGCGGGCGAGCCCGCCGTCGTCGGCCTCGAGTTCCGCCCCTCGTCGGGTCGTCGCATGTCCGACGTGCGCGGCACGCTCTGGCTCACGCGCGCGACGCAGGAGCTGCGCGCGATCGACTTCGCGTATACCGACATCGGCTATCAAGGCCCCGATTCGCTGGCGGGCGGGCGGCTCGCCTTCGCGCGTCTCACCGACGGTGCGTTCGTCCCGACCGATTGGATGGTGCGTGCGCCGCTCCCACCGGATGCGTTCATCGATGCACTGCTGCGTCGCGCGCGGCAGGCACCGCCGTCGGAGCCCATCCCGCTCGGACGGCGGGACCCGCCGTGGCGATCGCATCGCATCATCGTCACCGGCGGCACGGTCCTCGGCCTGCGCGGGGTGGCGGAGCCGACACCGCTCTGGCAGCGCGAGAGCGGCGAGGTGCACTCCACCGTGCGTTGGCGGCGCGGGGCTCGCACGGCCGCCGCCGGCGTGCGCGTGACGCTGGTCGGACTGGACGCCACCGCCTACACCGACGAGCGGGGCGAGGCGCGCTTCCGCGACGTGCCCCCCGGCGAGTACATCGTCGCGACGTCGACCGACGAGCAGGACTTCCTGCACCTGCCGCGGGACGAGCGCGTCGCGCGGGTGCGCAGCGGTGAGGTGACGGCAGTCGCGCTGACGGCGCTGCCACCGCAGGCCGCGGTCAACGCGGTGTGCGAGCACAACCGTGAGGATGCCGTCGTCGCCGGCCTCGTGACGCAGGGCGGTCGGGGCGTGACCAGTGTGCGGGTGCGACTCGAACGCATGAGCCGCGATGACGCCGGCGAGATGCAGGCGACGGTGCTGCGCACGGGATGGAGCGGGGGCGGCGGCCTCTTCCATCTCTGTCGCGTGCCTCGCGGCGCGAGCTATCGACTCGTCGCGGTCTTCCCCGATGGTTCGATCGTCACCCGCGACGTGAGCGTTCCCTCGGCCGCGGCGGCGGGGGAGTCGATGATCGTCCGAGTGGACGTGGAAGGGCAGCGGCCGTAGAGGAGTCAGCGGCGCGGGCGCAGCGTCAGGAGCAATTCGTCGAGCCGCTTCTCGGGCGTCAACCGCACGCTCTCCGTCGCGCGGGTCGAGCCGTTCACGGCCTCGACGTCCACCTCCGAGCGCAGCGGCACCGCGCACGCGTGCCACGTGCCGTCCTCGCGCGTCGAGACCGACAGCTGGCGCGAGCCGAGTCCGTCGGACCACTCGAGTCGCACCGACGCGAGGGAGACCGGCATGCCGTCGGGCGCGATCACCTCGCCTCGCAGCATGCCCCAGTCGCCGGTGAGGGCCCCTTCGCCGCAGGCCATCGCGATGACCGACACGTCCGTCGGCAGGATGTCGTCGAACGAACCGCCCGCCGTGAAGATGATCTCCTCGCCGAGGCGCACCTCGCCGACCTCACCGCCTATCACGGTGAGCGCGTCTTCCAGTGGCCGTGGCATGCGCAGCTCCCAGCCGCTCACGATCCAGTGCCCGGTGCCGAGGCGCGTGAACCGCACGCGTCCTCCCTGTCGCACGCGTGGATCGACGCCGGCGATGTTCATGTAGCGGAACTCCAGCTCATCGAGTGCCGCGGTCTCGCGATCGAGCCAGAGCACGCCGGCGATGTCGGTCTGTCCGCGCGCGAGGTTCGGCTGAAACGCGAGACCCAGCGCGTCCGGTCGGCCCGAGTCGGCGGGGACGAGGCGCATGCAATGCGTGCGCGCGAACGAGGGCGCGAGCAGCACGTCGGGATCGGGCGCGCGATACAGCGTGCCGGTCACCTGCGGCACGACGTAGCCCTCCGCGAGCAGCACGCTGTCGCCGACGCTCTCGAACGGCCGCACGGTGGATGCCTCGCGCCAGTAGGCCGTGAGCGTCTGCTCGTGGATCACGCCGTCACGCGAGGCGAGCGCCTCGTGCGTGCGAACCGACATCGCGAGGTCGGTCTGCCGCGCGGTGAGCTGCGCGGTCAGCAGCGCCTTGCGCGCCTCCTCCCAGACCGCCGCGACGGCGGGATCGCCGGCCCACTCATCGCGGCAGACCCGGTCCGT
Source organism: uncultured Gemmatimonadaceae bacterium (assembly GCA_964428985.1). Lineage (GTDB taxonomy): Bacteria > Gemmatimonadota > Gemmatimonadetes > Gemmatimonadales > Gemmatimonadaceae > Pseudogemmatithrix. Next base: position 3,118 of record CAYSAR010000080.1, read on the forward strand.
CGCGACGCGCACGACGTCGAGCCGCACCGGCACGACGCCGAGCACGAGCGGGACGTTGACGCGCTCGCCCACGGCGACCGCGCGCGCCGGTACCTCGGTGGGGAGGAAGCCGATGCGCAGCGCGCGTAGCGCATAGCGGCCCGCGCCGGGCAACGTGACGACGAAGCGGCCGGCCCCGTCGCTGAGGGCATGCGCGACGACCGTGCCATCAGGGCCGGTCGCCTCGAGGAGCACGCGCGTGGCCGGTGCGCCGTCGCTGAACGTCACGCGACCGATGAACTGCTGCGCGCGCGCCGACGCGGCGATCAGCGCGATCGCGGCGAGCGCGCGGACGCCGCGCGCGAGCGGTCGCATCAGAAGAGACCCACGCGTCCGCGTACCGACTCGATGAGCCGCGTGGGATCGTAGCCGATGCCCTGCCGGAAGACGAGTTCGACGCGGCGCACGGCGGCGATGTCGGTCGACGGATCGCCGCCGACGATCACGAGGTCGGCCTGCTTGCCGACCGCGATCGAACCCGTGGTGCGATCGCGGCCGAGGAACCGCGCGCCGTTCAGCGTGCCGACTTGGATCGCCTCGAGCGGCGTGAATCCGGCTTCGACGAGGAGCTCGAGCGCACGTTGGTTGGAGTACCCGGCGACGACGCCGCCGCCACCGGTCGGGTCGGTGCCGGCGATGAGCAAGCCGCCGGCACGCACGAACGCAACCTCCGCGGCGCTCGCCGCCCGGTAGAGCGCGGTAAAGCCCGACGTGCGCTGCGCGAGGGCGCGGTGGCGCGTCTCGTAGTCCTCACGCAGCGACGGCACGAGCACCTCGAGGCCCGGCGGCATCGGCCGACCCGGCACGAACGTCTCGAAGATCGTGAGCGTCGACGTGAGCGCGACGTCGTGACGCACGAGCGTCGCGACGAGCGCCTTGAACGCGGCGTTCGACGTGTCGAGCGCGGCGGCGAGATCCGCCTGGCTCGACTGTTGGCAGCGGTCCGGCTGCTTGTCCTTCGCGAAGTCGGTCGCAGCGAGGAAGCCGTGCTCGAGGTTGTCGATGCCGATCGCCGCCGCCTCGGCGTACGTGACCGAGCAGAGGTGACCGGTGACCTTGAGACCGCGCGCGTGCGCGGCGTCGACCGCCGCGCTGAGGTTCGCGCGCGAGATGTGCATGTACGCCTTGAACGACGTCGCGCCGGCATCGGCCCAGAAGTCGACGAGTCGCTTCGCCTCGTCCGGCGTGCTCACCGATGTGAGCTGCGCGAGGCCGAGGCCGGGACCGGTGACGTACGGCGCGGTCGCGTCGATCCAAGGGCCGGGCTTCTCGCCACGGTTGATCGCCGCCGCGACGTTGAGCTCCCCGTAGCCGTTCATGTTGCCGCCGGTGCGCATCGACGTGACGCCACCCGCGAGATAGAGGCGCGTGAAGCTCTCGCTCAGGTTCGCGTAGGTGCCTGACCCGGTCGGATAGTAGAGGTGCTCATGCACCATCACGAGACCCGGGATGACGGACTTGCCGGCGAGATCGATCTCGCGCGCACCGGCAGGAACGCTCGTGCGGCCCTCAGGCCCCATCGCCGCGATGCGGCCATCGCGAAGGACGAGGACCTGATCGGCGCGAGCGGGGGCGCCGGTGCCGTCGATGATGCGGGCGTGGCGGAGGACGACGAGGGAGTCGTAGACGGTGACGTAGCGGCGGACGGCGGGGGACAGCGCCGGGCGCTCACTGAGCGGTTGTGCGCACAGCAATGAAGGTCCAACTGCTGCAGAGACGAACTGCACCAGCAAGACGAGGCGGAGGTATTGGCGCATGGCGCCAAGCTAGGGAGGAGACGACGTGCCCGAAACAAGGACGCACGTGATTCGCCGTTTCTTCGGCACCGTGCGCCACGTGGCCCAGCCACGGCCTCTTGCGGCACGCGTAGAGCTATTGACAATAATCGCCGGGGGGGGGCAATGTGGTACACGCTGCCTCTCGGAGGGGCAGCGCTTCGAACGGGGCGCCGGTCGCCGATCGGAGGCTCGTACTCACCGGCTGGCCCGGAGGCGCAGATGAAAAGGCTGTTGGGAATGTACGTGATCTTGATGGGTAGCTTGGTGCTGCTTCAGCCCGAGGAAGCACACGCCCGTTCGATGATGGCGTGCGCTTACACCGCCTGTGAGTCGGACTGTCCGAGCCAGCAGAGCCACATCACCTTCTGCGAGAATCACTCCACCGAGAACAACTGCAGCCTCCTCAACGGCGGCTGCCGGCCGGGTGCGGAATACGGCTGCGGGGTGAATCAAGAGTACGTCTACTGCAACGTGATCCACGATCAATAGCGGAGACGGGCGGAGGAGGCGACCGCCTCCTCCGCCATTCCACCTTTTCCATCGACGACGTGAATTCCCTTCGCAAGGATCCCCTCGGAGCATTACTCGCGGCGTCGGCGGTCGCGATGACGCTACTTGTCGCTTATCGGACCTTTGGAAATGCGCCGGCCGACCCCGAAAGCCAGGCGGTCGAGTCAGTTCAACTTCCAGATGAAGTCTGGCGCGAGTTGATCGCCGACAGAGAGTTCGTGGGAAGCGCGACGCCCAGTGTCAAAGTCGTCGAGTTCGTAGACTTCGAGTGCCCAGCATGCCGACGAGATGCGCGAATCGTGGATTCGGCGCTAAAGCTGTATCCCGATGAGCTTGCGTTCTCGTACGCGCATTTCCCGCTGGAGTATCATCGCTTTGCCCTGCCGGCAGCGCGTGCCGCGGATTGTGCGTACGCACAAGGACGTTTCTACGAGATGGGTCGTTCGCTGCTGCTCGGGCAAGATTCACTGGGGATGCGATCCTGGAATGAGTTTGCCAGGGAGGCGGGAGTTGAGTCGCTCGACGATTTCGGCGAGTGCGTCGACTCATCGGGGCCGATTGCTCGGCTGGAGCGAGATCGAGCGATCGCAGAGAAGGTCGTGGTGCCGGCCACACCGACTTTCGTCGTCAATGGAACGCGGCTCGCGGACGCGTTCACGATATCGATGATCGACAGCATCGTTCGCGCCACAAGGGAGCCGCGATGAGCGACTGTCGGCGAGCGATCCGAGCTTGGCTTCTCGCGCTTCTGGCGTCGATCACTCCCCTACAGCTTGGAGCCCAGAGCAACGACGGCCGAAGCGAACAACCAAGTCACCAGTGGGTGACTCGCGCGACCGTTGAGTTTCCGGATGAGTCCTACCCATTCGTCGGTCCGCTTTTCGCGTCATTCGCACAATCTGGCGGGTTCGTTATCGCCAGTCAGCGGGACCGCTTGCTCCACCGGTTTGACGCCAATGGACGGTTCGTCCGAACTATCGGCCGGCGCGGTGCCGGGCCCGGAGAATTCCGGGCGATCAGCGGCGTCGTGCACGTCGCGTCGGACACACTGCTGGTACACGATCCAACACTTCGAAGGATCTCAGTCTTCGCGCCTGGCGGCACTTTCGTGCGAGTAGACGAGTCGGGCGAACTTGTACTCTGCTGCGCCAGAGACGGAACGAGCCTTCAGGGACGGTATGTCGCGCCGGCATCGGATCGGGTCGATGCCGGCATCGCCGACTTCCGACGGGTAAGCCGGTCGGAGAAGGAGGAATCGAATCGCATGGGCGTCGAGGACCGCGTCCTGGCGAGAACGGCCACTCGACCTCCGATCCTTGTTCTCGGGGCCAGCGACCTGGGCGGCGGCAACTTTGCATTCGGTGGCCTCATGCGACTACCGATCCTGCCGGTGGCGGGCAGTGTGGTGAGCGGAGACTATCTGATATTGGCTGATGGCACATCGAATGTGGTGCGAACTATCGACTTGCACACCTCGGTCGAGCGACGAATCCAGTTGGATATCCCGCCGAGGCCGATCGCGCCTGGTACCATTACGCGAACAGTTGATTCCCTGTTGCAAAACTTGCCGCAGGGCGCACCGCGCAGACAATACGAACAGGCGCTTGAGAAGATCGTTTGGCCGACGGTTCATACAAGAATCGCCCGACTGGTGTCAGACGGCTCCGGTGGGGCATGGATCGCTTCACCGCATGAGGCATCCGGTGTGGTTCAGTGGCGATGGTTGACCGCTGCGGGCGAGATTGCGGCACACGCCCGGTTGCCGGCAGGCACGGACCTCATTGCCGCGAAGGACAGCAGTGCGATCCTTCTTCGGGACGATCCGACGACTGGCGAACGCTCGATCCTTCTAGTAACCCTCCGACCGACGCGCCCAGATCCTCAATGAACCTATCGGTCCTCGCGGCTTCAGTCTCGATCGCGGTGATAGCATGCGCCGAAACGCCGCCAACATCGCTTCTCGTCTTCGAGGCGCGATCGCCGACCAGTTCGTTCATCCAAGCTGACGTGGCCGGAAGTCTATCGGTGTATGAAGGACACGTCGAACTGATTCTCGACTCACTCCGAATGAGTGTTTATTCAGACGACATCTGGGACGAGTTAGCGATGCGCGCGGTCTTGCTCAGGGTCGATGGCGCCGATCTCGTGAACGTCGACTCGAGTTCGACCCAACCGCTTCGTCGCGATCGGTTCCCCGGGCCACGTGCCTCTGACGGCTGGTCAGTGATGCAGCCAACGGAAGCTATGCGCCTTCGCAGGGGAACGCCTCGGAGCACGCGCTATCGTCTCGGAATTGAGTTCATCGGTCGCAGTCCAATGACGGGCCGCCGGTCGAGTTCGTGGGCGTGGCTCGATTCCTCCGTCGTCCGCCATCTCGCCGCGCCCTAGTCACCGAGATGCTTGACCCGAGCACGCGTCCCGCTCGTGGTCACTCGTACCGCAACGCCTCGATCGGATCCAAGCGCGCAGCTCGCCGAGCTGGCATCACACCGAAGAACACCCCGATGAACGCGCTGAATCCCACCGCGATCAAGATCGAATCGGGCGTCACTTCCATCGGCCAGCCGTTGATCCTGCCGAGCAGCATCGCCGCGCCGTAGCCGGCGCCGACGCCGACGATGCCGCCGATGAGGCAGAGGACCATCGCCTCGAGGAGGAACTGCGTCAGCACGTTCCGCTTCGTCGCACCGAGCGCCTTGCGCACGCCGATCTCGCGCGTCCGCTCGGTCACCGACACGAGCATGATGTTCATGATGCCGATGCCGCCGACGAGCAGCGACACGGCGGCGATGCCGGCGAGGAGGAACGTCATCGTCTCGCCGGCGGCGGCCTGGGCGGCGAGGAGCTGGGAGCTGTCCTGCACGCGGAAATCGTTCGACTGGTCGGGGCGCAGGCGATGCTCACGGCGCAGGATGCGCTCGATGTCGAGGAGCGCCGGCGTCATCCCCGTCGGCGATGCGAGCCGGACGTTGATGCGCTGGATGCGATTGTTCCCGAAGATGCGGAACTGTCCCGTGCTCAGCGGGATGAATACCGCCTCGTTCGGGTTGTCGCGCCCTTGCTGCGCGGCCTGCTCGAGCACGCCGACGACCTCGAAGTTGATGCCGCGCACCTGCACCTGCCGCCCGACGAGCGACTCGGCGGTCACGTCCTCGAGGTTGATCTCCGAGGGCACCTCACTGCCGATGACGACGACGTTGCGGCGCTGGAGCTGATCGCCATCGGTGATGAAGCGGCCGGCGGCGAGTCGATAGCGATTGATGTCGGCGAGCGCGGGGAGCGTCGCGATCACGTCGAGGTTGCCGGTCGCATCGCCGACCTTGAACTGCGCGCGGCCGGTGAGGATCGGCGCGACGGCGCGCAGTGACGGCGCGGCGGCGAGCGCCTCGGCGTCCTCGATCGTGAGCCGCGCTCGCTCGGTGCTCGCGACACCACGCGAGAACGACTGGCCCGGATTGATCGTGAGCCGGTCGGTGCCGAGCGCCGAGAGCTGCTCGCGCACCGCCGCCTCGGCGCCCGAGCCGAGCGCGATCATCGTGATCACCGCGCCGACGCCGATGACGATGCCGAGCGCCGTGAGGAACGCCCGTCCCTTCGTGGCGCGCAGCGACGAGAGCGCGACGCGGACGATCTCGAGGAAGCGCATCAGTTCCGCCCGAGCGGGCCCCCGCCCACACGCTGTTGGATCCACTGCTGCCGCCGCTGCTGGTCGGCGAGCAGGCCCGACGTCGGGAGGATCAACACCTGGTCGCCGGCCGAGAGCCCCTCTTGGACGACCGACCAGTCGTAGTCGGTGAGGCCGGTGCGGACCGGCGTCACCGTGACCGCGCCATCACGCAGCACGAACGCGACGAGCTGGTCCCGACCCAAGCCACGCGTGAGGTCCTTCAAGCTGTCGGCCGGGATGC
>CAYSAR010000081.1:0-9327 GCA_964428985.1 uncultured Gemmatimonadaceae bacterium
CGCCAGGGGCGAAGTGATCGTCGGTGGTCGCCGGCGATACGATCGCGAGGTCGCACTGCTCGCCGCGCTCTTGGAGCGTGAACGACCGGACGTCGTGCACACGCACATCTATCACTCCGATTTCGTCGGATTCGCCGCCGCGCGCCGGCTCGGCATCCCCGTCGTCGCGCACGTACACGGCATCACCGGTGGAGATTGGAAGGATCGACTGTACCAGTGGCTCGACCTACGACTCCTCCGACGCTTCGACGCGTTGATCTGTGTCTCCGAGTCCGTCCGGGAGCGGGTGATCGCGGAGGGGTGTGCGGCGGCGCGCACGCACGTCATCGAGAACCCCTACGTGCCGACACCCGCACTCCCCCGAGCCGACGCTCGCGCCGCCCTCGGCCTCGATGCTGATCGCCCGATCATCGGTTGGATCGGCCGACTCAGCATCGAGAAGGGCGCGGACCTGTTGTTGCGATCGATCGCGCGGTTGGGGGACCGCCGTCCGTACGTCGTCCTTGTCGGTGACGGGCCGGAGCGAGCCGCCTTGACTGCCGCTGTCGATCGACTCGGACTCCAGGACCGCGTCCGCTTCGCTGGAGAAATGAAGGGGGCGGCGAGCTTTCTCGAGGCGTTCGACGCCCTCGTCATCAGCTCACGGAGTGAGGGCCTGCCGATGACGCTCCTCGAAGCGATGGGGGCCGGTACTCCCGTGGTGTCGTTCCGGGTCGGCGGGATACCCGACGCCATCGACGACGACTGTGCATGGCTCGCCCCGGCGCTCGATACCGACGGACTCGCCGCAGCCATAGCCAACGCCCTCGCCGACGGTCGGGCCGCTCGGGCGAAGGCCGATGTCGCCAGGCAACGCGTCAACGCACGCTACGGCATCGACCGCTGGATCGACGCGATCGTCGAGGTGCACGCGCGCGTCATCGCCGCTCGCGCCTAACGACAGAAGTTCGCGTGGGCGCGTGCGATATCGAGCGCGTAGGTGATCGTCTCGTAGTGATCCGCCGCTCCGTCGTAGTGCGCGGCGAGGGTGCGCGCGAGCGCGGTGCGGTCGAAGAGCCCCGCATCACTCAGCTCGCGTGCGCCGAGCGTGTCGTGGACATACTCCCGCAGCTCGCGGCGCAGCCAGTGTCGGCTGTCACGGAAGTCGTGCAGGGCGGGAAGGCCCGTCCAGAGGAGGGGCCGGCGCAGGCGCCCCGCATCTAGACCGGTCGCCCGGGCCGCCATGCCCGCGAAGGTTGCGACCCCCATGACCAGCCCCGGCGCCGACACTCCGCCGGCCGGTCGCCATCCCCAGTTGATCGGGATGCGCGCGGCCGCACCCCCGACGCGACGCACGAGCGTGCGTTGGAACGACGTCGTCGCAGGCTCTCCTAGGAATCGATGGCGGAGGTCACGCAGTCGCATCCTGAGCATCGATGCGGAGGGTCCTGCGTGCCGGCGCGGACGGCAGGCGAGCGTCTCGATGAGCGCGCGGCTCGCGTACGGACTCTGCTGCGCCGCGTAGTGATTCCCGATCGAGAAGTTGCCGACCGAAGAGAACGCGATCTCGCTCGTAAGGATGTAGCGGAGCGTCGCATGCTCGTCCTCTCCGAGCTTCGCGAGCAGCCAGTGGTCGTCCCCGGACGAGGTCCGCAGCCGCGGATCGAGGATGGCGAGATTGGCGTCCCGGACGGACACCCCTTCGGTCCCCCCGCGACCGACCTGGTTGCCGAGGTTCCCCGACAGGCGGGCGCGATGTGCGCCGCCCAGCTCGTCGTAGAGGTACACCTCCGGCGCTTGGCCGAGCGACGCGTGGCCGCCGGATAGCCGGCTCGCGTCGTCGATCAACGTCGGGAGGCGACGCACGAACCGGTCGTCCAATACGACGAGGTCATGCCGCACGCCATATGCGCGCGCGAGCCTTCGGGCGATGCGCGCGTCGAGCGAGCGGCGCCTGCCGGTCATCGTCACCGAGGGTATGAGCCGTCCTTCTCGCGCGAGTTCGGCGAACACCGTGCGGGTATCGAGACCGGCGGTCAGGGACAGGAACGTGGATGAGACATCGATCCGGCGCATCGCGTCCGTGAATTCGGCCAGCTGTCGCTCGATGAACTCCGCCTGGGTCAGCGGCTCGTGCGGCGGCAAGTCCCAAGTGGCGCGACTCTCGAGTCCGCCCGTCGCATCAAGCGTGAGGACATGCCCCGCGCTCGCGAGCCAGACATCCTTGAAGAGCGTGCGGTGTTCGACCGGATGACCGAACCGACCCAGCTCCGTGACGCCCTGCGGATCGAGCGCGAGCCGCAGTCCCGGAACCTGGCGCAAGAGGTGGACGTCCGACGTGACCGCGCTGAGACCGTTCGCGCGGAACGTATAGATCGGCGGGAGCCCGATGACGCTCGTCGCGATCGTCAGCGTGCGGGTCGCCTCGTCGATCCGCAACGGCACGCCGCTCGCGAGGTTCCGATCCGGTGTGTTCGGGTCGAACTCCGCGTCGTCGCCGACCACGAGCGGGTCGCCACGCGTCCCGGCCGACGGATCCCCGGCATCGCGCGGCAGATAGCGCAGGACGAGCGGGCCGGCTCGCCGTTCGATCGTGACACCGTCGGGCGGCGACGCAGGCGCGCGGAGCCCGCCCGTCGTGTCGACCCAAGCGACGAAGGAGTGGATCCTCACCGTCGCACGAGCCTCGCCGCCTCGTCCGCGATGGCCCGCGTGAGGAGGACGTGCCCCTCGGGGCTGAGATGCTGGTCGATGCGACCGAAGAGTCGCGGGCCACCGGCCGCGGCGGCGGCGCGGAAGATCGGGAGCGCATCGATGACGTGGAGTCCGCGCGCCGTCAGGACCTCGCGGAGCAGGCGGCTCGGCTGATCGACATCGACGGTCGAGGAGTCGATGCCGAAGCCCGCGAGATAGCGGGCGAACTCGTCCTCGTAGACCTGGAACCGCTCGGGGATCAACACGAACAGCGTCGGCGTGCCACGGGCGGCGGCGAGCTGCGCGAGGTCGTCCAAGAGGCCGGCGGCGATCTTCCACCGCGGGGCGTCGGCCTCGTCCTTCCGGTACTCGAGCGGCATGTAGTCGGCCGTCAGGCCGAGCTTCATCCGGAGCGTCGCGAACTGGTTCTTGAACAGCACGTAGGCGTGAGAACGCACCTCGAGCGCGTCGTTGACCGGCGCCGCGAGCGCATTCACGAGCTCGGACCATCGCAGCGATCGCGGGATCCGCAGGTGGTTGCGCCGCACCGGCTCGCGCGGCGGGATGTGGTCGACGCGCTCTGGGACGGCATCGTTCCCGACGAACACGCCGACGATGACGAGCGCGAAGCTGTCGCGCGCGACGAGCGAGCGCGTGCGCAGGAGGTACTGGTTCGGCCCCCATCCGGAGATCCCGGCGTTCCGCACGGCGACCTCGCGCCCGAGCGCCGCCGTCAGGGCGGAGTCGAGCAGCGCGCCGGTCGTGTGCTCATATTCGACCTGCAACGCCTCGATGAAGGAGTCCCCCATGAGGAGGACCTCCAGCGACGCGTCGTCGCGCCCGGCGGCGCCGATGCGGAACCCGTCAGCGTCGGTGCGCACCGTGACATCGCGCTCGCCCGTGTTCATGGCGACGGTGACGCTCGGACGACGGAGGTAGCCGACGGTGTCCGCGGGGGCCCAGAGGTCCGGCTGGATCAGGATGAGCTGCTGCGGCGCGACGAGGCGCACCGCGAACTCCGCGAGCAGCATCGCGAGTCCCAGCGAGAGCGCGAGCATCGCGAGATAGCCAAGGAGGCGCCCGATGAGGCGGGACGGGCTACGCCGCGACCGTGCGGGCGGTGGTCCAGCGGGGGTCGGATCGGTCATCCGATGGCGTATGCGGGCACCCGCGCGCTGGGTGACCCGCCCTCCAGGTAGGTGCGGTGCCAGACGGAGAAGCACAGGAGCGACCACAGGATCCCTTCGTGGTTCTGTCGGTGCTCCGCGTGCTCGCGCAGGAGGCGCCCGACGACGTCGGGATCGAAGTACCCGAGGCGCTGGATGCGCGACGGGGCCAATTCGTCGACGAGCATCGGCTGCAACTCGTTCCGCAGCCACATCGCCGTCGGTCCGACGAAGCCGCGCTTGGGCGCGCGGAAGTGCTCCTCGGGCAATCGGGGCGCGAGCGCGCGTCGCAGCAACGCCTTCGGGCGCATCGCGCCGACGCGCGCGCGGTCGGGAATCGGGAAGAGCGCCTCGACGAGCACGTGATCCACGAGCGGCACCCGCAGCTCCAGCGAATGCGCCATCGAGATCCGGTCCGCGAGATGCAGGAGCTGGTCCGGCAGATAGGTCTTGTAGTCGAGATAGAGCGACGGTCGCAGCAGGCCGTCGGTCGGCGCGTTCGCACCATGACGGTCGAACGTGCGTCGCGCATGACCGGCCCCGTGGCCGACCGGCAGTCCCTCGCGGAACAGCGCAATCGCACCGAGCTTGTCCTGTAGGCTCAGGTACCGCGTCGCGAGGGAATCGCCGGACGACCGGAGGAAGCGCTTCAGGCGTCCGATCCCGAGGCCACCGTCACGCGGCTCGGGGAGACGATGGCCCGCCGCGCTGGCGAGGCGCCGCAGTCCCGCCGGCAGCCGCTGCCATGCGCCGGCGGCGGCGAGGGCGAACTGTCGGCGGTAGCCCGCGAAGAGCTCATCCCCGCCGGTGCCGACGAGTGCGACCTTGTACTCGCGCGCCACCGCCTCGCAGATGAGCCACGTCGGGACGGCCGACTCGTCGGCGTGCGGTTCGTCGAGCGATTCGACGATGGGCTGCAGCAACCGATCCACGTGCGGCTCCACGTCGATCACCGAGAGTTTCACTCCGTAGCGATCGGCGAGCCGCCGTGCGAGCCCCGACTCGTCGGCGCGCTCGGCGCCGCTGCCTCCGTACCGCACGGTAAAGGCGTGGACCTGCTGCCCGGCCATCGCCATGCTCGACACGACGGCCGAGGAATCGAGACCGCCGCTCAGGAACGCGGCGACGGGCACGTCGGCGACGAGATGCGCGCGCACCGATTCGTCGATCCGCGCGCGCACCTCTTCCTCGAGGTCCCGTCGCGGGCGCGCCGGTTGCGTCGGCACGTCCCAGTAACGCTCGATGCGCGCCGATCCGCCAGGCGACCAGGTGACGAAATGGCCGGGCTCGAGCTTCGAGACGCCCCGGAACGGCGTGCGGGGCGCCGGCACGTAGCCCACGCGGAAGTAGGCCTCGAGGGCCTCCCAATCGAGGTCGGTGCCGGCGACCCCGGCCGCGTGCAACGCCTTGAGTTCGGACGCGAACGCGATCCCCCACGGCGCTTCGGCGAGGTAGAGCGGCTTGATGCCGAACCGATCGCGCGCGATGAGCAGGCGTTCTCGGCGCGCGTCCCAGATCGCGAAGGCGAACATGCCGCGCAGCCGTTCCACGCACCGGTCGCCGAGCTCCTCGTAGAGATGGACGATCGTCTCGGTGTCGCTGTGCGTGCGCATGACGTGGCCGCGCGCGACGAGGCCCTCGCGCAGCTCGCGATAGTTGTAGACCTCACCATTGTAGACGATGCCGACGGATCCGTCCTCATTGAACACCGGTTGGTGCCCGCCGGCGAGGTCGATGATGCTGAGGCGCCGCATGCCGATGCCGACCGGGCCTGCGACATGCACGCCCTCGTCGTCGGGCCCGCGATGGTCGATCGCGCCGCACATCCTCCGGATCGCCGCGGCCTCGACGGGACGCGTGCGGTCGCGATGCGCGACGCCGACGATGCCGCACATGTCAGGCGCCCCGCAACGATCGGAGCGTGCCGATCGGGTCCATGACCGCGTGGCCGACGAAGCGCCGCTGCGACGGCGTCACGACGCCCGTCGCGACGAGCGCCAGCGCATAGAGCGCGAACGCGGCGGTGTTCACGCCGAGGCTGAGCGCGATCCCGGCGCCGTCGGGAACGGCGAGTCGCGCGGCGGTCCATGCCACCGCCGCCAGGGCGAGTGGCGCTGCCCCGAACTCGATGCGCAGCGGGTAAAGCCGCATGGAATACCAGCGGATCACGAGGAAGTCGATGAGGAACGCCGCGCACGTCGCGGCAGCCGCGCCCATGATGCCCCAGACGGGGATCAGCAGCAGGTTCAGCAGGAGCACCGCCACCGCCGCGATCGCGGTACTCCGCGCGACGAGGCCGGGCCGCTCCCGAATGATCGCGCCGACCTGCGCCACCTGGCGATAGCCGAAGAACACCATCCCGAGCGTGAGCAGCGCCACCGGCCGATCGGCCTCGTGGAACGCGGCGCCCGTCGCAAGTCGGATCGCGTCCCCGGCGTACAGCGCGATGCCGAGCGAGATGGTGACGAGCGCGAGGTTGTAGTGCCGCTGGATCGTCGCGAGGATCGGCACGGCGCGCGGCCCTTCGGCGCGCTCGATCTCGAGCGCCTTCGGAAGCCAGATCGCCCCGAACGGTCCCGTCACGAACATCGGGACGAGCATCGCGAGCTTGTAGCTCAGCGAGTACAGGCCCACGACCGACAGCGACGCGAACACGCGGAGGAAGTAGCGGTCGGAGAAATGGAGGATGAAGCTCCCGATCTCCCAGACCACGAGTGGCGCGCCGAACGCGATGAGTTTGCGCGCGAGGCCAGGCACGAACCGGACTCCCGCCTCGCGCAGCAACGTCACCATCAACGTGCCGCCGACGATCGCCGATGACACGATCGTACTGTACATCACGCCGCGCACGCCGAGGCGCAACCACACGACGAGGACGAGGTTGCAGGCCAGCGCGATCCCGAGCCGCGCGAGGCCGGCCCCCACGACGGCGGTCGACTGCTGTCGGGCGCGCAGGACGATCATCGGCACGTCGATGGTGATGCCCAGCACCAGCGTCACGACGGCGAGGCGGACCAGCGCCACCGCCTCACGCGGGTCGAGATCGGTCGACTCGCGCGACCCGAAGAGAGCGCGCGCGCCCGGCTCGGCGAGCGCGAGCGCCGTCACGGCGACGAACGCGAAGACGGTCAGGAGCATCAGCGCCGCCGAGCTGATGACCTCCTTGCGCTCGGCCTCGGTCTCGACGAGGTAGTAGTAGCGCATGACCGCGGTGCCGATGCCGAGGCCCGCGAGCATCGTGACGATGTCCGTCGTGTGCCCCAGGATCTCGAGGATGCCGTACTCCGACGGTGACAGCACCCGCGTGTAGATGGGCAGCATGATGAGCCCGGCCATGCGCGACAACGCGGTACCGATGAGGTACACGCTGCCATGCTTGACCGTGCTCTTGACGTACCCCCGCGTCCGCTGCCGCTCCGCGGCGTCGGATCCCCCCCCGGCCGCTGTCTCTGCTGGGTTCACCCGCCGGCCTCGGCCGCGCCGCTCTGCATCGCCACCCTAGAAGATCGTGTAGATGAACGGCGCGAGCGCCGAGCCCTGGGCGAACACGAGGAGCGCGCCCACGAGCACCATCACGATGATGATGGGCGCGAGCCACCACTTCTTCCGGACGCGCAGGAAATCCCAGAACTCCCCGACGAGGCCACGACGCTTGCTCATATGGGCTCCGACTCCCTCATGACATGGGTAAGGATCGCCGAACGGCGGCCGGCCGCTCGCACGCTCAGAACTGACGCGTGAGATCGCCCTGGCGCTCACCGGCCGGGCGCGTGTGCCAGTACGTCTCCGCCGCCTTCACCGTCATCGGCCGCTTGCCGAAGAGCCGCATCATCAGCGCGATCGGCGTGATCGCGAGGAAGAACACGATGCCCATGAAGATTGGCGTCGTGACCTTCGAGATGAGAAGCGCGAGCCCCATCCACGCGCGGTGGACGGGCCCGAGGCTCGCCGGCACGACGAGCCCGAGCGCGATGAGCACGCCGCCGAGCCCACCGAACACCTTGAGCAGCGTCGGGTGGTCGCGCCACCAGACGATCGCCGCCAGCACCAGGAACGCGATGCCGACGGTGAACGCGAACCTGCGGCCCTCGGCCGCGGTCAGTCGAGCTGGAATTCCGTGCGCCAATCCTTGGTCTCCTTCCACTCGGGTTGGTCCTCCTTCTTGAGGAGGTACGGCCCGAGGACGAGGTAGTCGATGTGCGTGCGCATGAAGCACTGGTACGCGTCGCGCGGGGACATCACGATGGGCTCGCCCCGCACGTTGAACGAGGTGTTCACGAGCACCGCGCACCCCGTCTGGCGCTCGAACTCCGAGAGCAGCGCATGGTAATCGGGGTTCACGTCCTTCGTCACCGTCTGCACGCGCGCCGAATAGTCGATGTGCGTGACCGCCGGGATGTCCGACTTCGGCACGTTCAGCAGGTCGAGACCCCAGAGCTTCTTCTGCTCGGCCGTCATCGGGACCTGCCGCGACTTCTTCACCGGCGCGACGAGGAGCATGTACGGCGAGTCGGTGTCGAGCTCGAAGTAGTCGCTCACGCGCTCGCGCAGCACGCTCGGTGCGAACGGCCGGAAGCCCTCGCGGAACTTGATCTTGATGTTCATGTCGGCCTGCATCTTCGGGCTGCGCGGGTCGCCGAGGATCGAGCGGCAGCCGAGCGACCGCGGGCCGAACTCCATGCGCCCGTTGAACCAGCCGACGATCTTGCCCTGCGCGAGCACCTCGGCGACACGCTTCGGCTTCGCGCCGTTGCCCATGTGCTCGTACTTCGCGCCGACCGAATCCATGAACGCCTTGATCTCGTCGTCACTGTAGGCGGGTCCGAGATACGATCCATTCATCTGATCCCGGCCGGGCACGACCGTGCGCGGCTTCTTGCAGTGCCGGTGCCAGATGAGCTGCGCGACGCCAAGCGCGCCGCCGGCATCGCCGGCCGCAGGCTGGATCCAGATGCGCTTGAACGGACCGTTGCGGAGCAGCTTGCCGTTGCCGACGCAGTTGAGCGCGACGCCGCCGGCCATCGTGAGGTTCTCCGACCCCGTCTCGCGATGCGCGGCTTGCGCCATGTGCATCATGATGCGCTCGCAGGCGTCCTGCACCGAGCGCGCGAGGTCCATGTCGCGTTGCGTCAGGTGCGTCTCGGGGACCCGCGGCGGCCCGCCGAAGAGATCGTGGAACGCCGGGCTCGTCATCGTCAGCCCGCTCAGGTAGTTGAAGTACCGCTGATCGAGCGTGAACGAGCCATCGGGCTTTAGGTCGACGAGATGCTTGAAGATGAGGTCGACGTACTTCGGCTCGCCGTAGGGAGCGAGGCCCATGACCTTGTACTCGCCGGAGTTGACCTTGAAGCCGGTGTAGTACGTGAACGCGGAGTAGAGCAGGCCCAGCGAGTCGGGCCAGCGCAGCTCCTTGATGATCTCGAGGTCGTTGCCCTTGCCGTAACCGATGCTCGCCGTCGCCCATTCGCCGACGCCGTCCATGGTGAGC
>CAYSAR010000082.1:0-9304 GCA_964428985.1 uncultured Gemmatimonadaceae bacterium
CGAGCGCTTCGGCCGGCCGCTCAACGTCGGACTGCACGATTACAAGATCCCGACGATGTGCGACATCCCGCGCATCGAGGGTTGGTTCCTCGATGGGGCCGATCCGAAGGCGAACCACGTCGGCGTGCGCGGCATCGCCGAGCCGGCGATCATCCCGACCGCATCGGCGATCGCCGGCGCGGTCGCCGATGCGATCGGCACCGACGTGACGGAGCTGCCGATGACGCCGTGGCGCGTCCTCGACGCGATCGCGCGAGGCGCTGAAGCGGGTCGCTAGGCGCTGCGCCAGGGCGGTGCCGCGCCTGGCTTTCGCTGGAGATCCGGATTCTCGCGGTAGAACGTCGCGGTCCGCCCGATCACCTGGATCACGTCGGCGTTCACGCGGCCGGCGAGCGTACCCGCCGCATCGCGCGCGTCGACGTCGGCTCCCTTGTTGAGCGCGACCTTCACCAGTTCACGCGTGCGCAGCGCGTCATCGAGGGCGTCGACGAGCGTCGACGTGATCCCTTCCTGCCCGACGTGCACCGTCGGCTTCAGGCGATTGCACTCGCTGCGCAACGCGGCCCGCTCCTTCCCCGAGAGCGTCATCGCTCCTTGCCCGTCTTGCGGAGGTACGGGATCGGGTTCACCGGCGGCCCGTTCCAGTATGGCGTACCCCGCTGGAGGCGGAGCAGCTGGTAATGGAGGTGCGGGGCGTTCTTCGGCGCGTTGCCCGTCGTGCCGACGCTGCCGATGAGTTCGCCACGCTTCACCTTCTGCCCTTCACGCAACGGCCAGACGATCTTGTCGAGGTGCGCGTAGTAGTGAACGAAGCGCCCGTCCGGGTCGACGATGTAGATGATCTTCCCGCCGAGCTCGTTCGAACCGACGCGCATCACGACGCCGTCGTCGGCCGAGAGCACGCGCGTCCCCTTCTTCGCCATGATGTCGAGTGCGCGATGCGCGCGACCGCCGCTGCGCGGCGCGTTGTACGTGTCGCGGAGCTGACGCGGCGAGATCCCGTGCACCGGGACCATCAGCTCGCGGGAGCGGAGGTACTCGCTGTCGGTCATCTCGCGCGGCGAACGGCCGCCGGGGAGACAGGCAGTCGTGAGAACGAGCGGCAGCAGCGCGCGGAGCACCGGCCGGACGAGGCGCGACATGGTCATGACCGGATAACGAATGCGGCGTGTACGCGGTCACGCCGTCGCGACGAGCGCCGCCGCGTATGCGAAGACGCGGCCCCGTTGCCGCCCCGTGATTTCGGCCGCGAGCCCGGCGGTGACGAGTCGTTCGAGTGCGTCGCCCGCGGCGGGGCGCGAGAGCGCGAGATCGTCCGCGAGTGACGGTACGGTCGCGACGAGCGAATCGCGGAGCACGAAGAGCGCCCGTCGCGCGGTGATCGCCGCGCGACCGAGCTCATCGACTCGCTCCTCCTCGGCGGGAAGGTCCTCGAGCGCGCGCTCGAGACGGGCGCGGTGCGAACGAGCCGTCGTCGCGAGCGACTCGAGCGCGCGCGACGTCCACGTGGACGGGTCGCCTTGTCGCCAGGCATCGATCGCCGCGTCGCGCTCGTGCCCATCGACGCGGGCGAACGGGAGGAACCACGTCCGATCCATGCGCCCCTCCGCACAGAGCACGAGCGCCGCGACCGCGTCCGCCCAGCGGCGGTCGTCGATGAGTGCCGCGGCGGTGACCGCGCGCTCGAGCGCCGCCGGGCGAGGCCTACCGGCGTTCGGTGGCGCGAGGACGGCCGCAAGCGCCTCCCGGTTCGCCGACGACACGGCGCCTTCGGGAAGGCCGCCGCGCACGAGTCGGTTGATCGTGAGCGGCGCGCCGCCGCGGCCCCGGCGCTCCTCCTCGTCCATGAAGTCGCGCCAGCGGTGGAGCTCGCTCGGGAGCGTGACGTCGAGGGAGGGAGCGGCAGCGAGGACCGCCGTGCTAGCTTTCATCGGCGGCGTCTCGAGCGAACCGAGTGCCGTCGAGCGCAAGGCGAGTCCGAAGGCGCCCGGCGCGGATGCGGCCAAGCTGTCGAGCCGTGCAAGGGCGTCAGCGGCGGCTTCAAGCGATCGAGATTCGGACTGCATGGAGGCAGTTTGGATGGTTACAGATGTAACCTACATTAATTAGAAATACGCGCCTTATTTTATCTTATTGCAGATTTCCCGTCTACAATCTACCGCCCACAGGAACAGAGAGTAAGAATTAGTGCGCTATCTTTCCGTTACTCTAGCCGTCTCGCTGGTTCTCGCTTGGCCGGCGGAAGGCGCCGGCGCTCAAGCCGCACCACTCCCGGTCGCCGCGGATTCGTCCCGGAGCGCCGCCGGCGCGGTCGGCGCCGAAATCGGCGGAGCGGCGACGGAAGTCCCCGAGCGCTATGTCCCCCACCGGGCGTTCGACGCGAAGCGAAACCGCTTCAGCGACTTCGAGGCCATGGTCGCCGAGCTCGCGAAAGCCGATGTGATCTTCCTCGGCGAGCAGCACGACGACCCACGGACCCATCGTCTCCAACTTGCCGTCCTTGAAGGGCTCGGCCGCCGCCTCGACGGCAAGCTTGTGCTCTCACTCGAGATGTTCGAGCGCGATGTGCAGCCGGCGCTCGACGCGTACCTGGATGGCAGTGCTCCGCTCGCGTCGTTCCTCGCGGTGTCGCGCCCCTGGCCGAACAACCGTCTCGACTACCAGCCGATGGTCGACTACGCGAAGGACCAAGGCTGGCCTGTCGTGGCGGCGAACGTGCCGCGCCGTCTCGCGCAGCAGGTCTCGCGACGCGGACTCGCTGCCGTCGACTCGCTCTCGGCCGACGACCGCGCGTTCGTCGCCGCCGACCTCTCCTGCCCGCGCGACGACTATTGGAAGCGCTTCCGCGAGACCATGGGCGACATGAGCGGCCACGGCATGCAGATGACGCCGGAGCAGGCCGACGCGATGGTCCAGCGCTTCTATGAGGCGCAGTGCGTGAAGGACGAGACGATGGCCGAGGCGATCGCGCGCGCGTCCGAGACGCACGGCGCGCCGGTCGTGCACATGAATGGCGCGTTCCACTCCGATCATCGGCTCGGCACCGTCTCCCGCGTGAAGCGCCGGTTGACGAAGGCCCGGATCGCCGTCGTCACGTTCGTGCCCGTCGCCGACCTCGACCGCGCGAACGGCAAGTCGCGTCGCAAGGTCGCCGACTGGATCGTGTTCACGCTCGAGACCCCGAAACCGCCCCGCGACTCGACGCCATGACCGGGTTCGCGTACCACCGTCCATCGACGCTCGACGACGCGCTCGCGGCGCTCGCCGCGGGGGGCGCGTTGCCGGTCGGTGGCGGCACCGATCTCGTTCCGTGGATCGAGGAGGGCCTCTCGTCGCCGGCGAGCGTCGTCGACGTGCGCGCCTGGCCGGGCGCCGAGTCGATCGAGCTCGCGGCGGACACGCTGCGCATCGGGGCCGGTGCGCGAATCGCCGACATCGCGATGCACCCGGTCGTTCGCGAGCGATTCCCGGTGCTCGCGCAGGCGTGCGAGAGCGTCGGCACGCCCGCGCTCCGGAACATGGGCACGCTCGGCGGCAATCTCGGCCAGCGTCCGCGCTGCTGGTATCTCCGTCGCGACGTGAAGTGCTTCAAGAATGGCGGCAACGCGTGCGCCGCCGTCGACGGTGAGCACCAGTACCACGCGATCGTCGCCGAGGGGACCTGCCGTGCGGTGCATCCGTCCGACGCCGCGGTCGCGCTCCTCGCGCTCGATGCGCGCGTCGAGATTGCGGGCCCGGCGGGTGCGCGACGGCAGCTCGGCATCGAGGACCTCTACGCCGGCGCCGCGGCGAACCCGCGCGCCGAGCTGACCCTCGCGCCGAACGAGCTCATCGTCGGCGTGAGCGTGCCTCTCTCGTCGGCCGATTCCAAGCAGCACTGGGAGAAGCTCATCCAACGCGGCGCGTGGGATTTCGCGCTCGTATCGTGCGCCGCCGTCCGCCACGCGAGCGGTGCCGTTCGCATCGCACTCGGCGGCATCGCGCTCCATCCGTGGCGCGTGGCCGAGTCCGTGGAGGAGGATGTCGGCTCGGGCGGTCTCGATGATGAGAGCATCGATGCGCTCGCCGAACGCGCGCTCTATGACACCGAGCCACTGCCGGGAAACGCGTACAAGGTCACGATGGCGAAGGCCGCGCTGCGCCGAGCCATCGGGGCGCTCGGCCGGGATCGCTGACAAGACGCGTACGCTCGAGCGACCGCGCGGCGAAACCGAGGTGCCGTGGCGTCGTAGTTCGAAAGCGTTCGCGTGAGAGACCGGAACCCAAGCCCTCGTCGTCGATGCGTTCGAAAATCGTCCTGCTGGTCGCACTCAGCGCGACCACCGTCCTCCCTGTCGCGAGCCGCGCGCAGGAATCCGACCCCGGCGACCGTGATTCGCGCGTCCGCACCGGCATCATCTTCGGCGACGCACCGCGCGTCGACGGTGTGCGCATCAACTTCCGCGACGCGAACCTGGGTCTGGTTCGCGGCATGAACATCACGTTCTGGACGCCGTACGATGGCGCGTTCGAGGGACGGATCTCCGGCGTCGCACTCGGCCTGCCGAGCACTGGCGGCGGAGACATGACCGGCCTGTCGATCGCTCCGCTTGGGCTCGGCTTCGGGGGCGACGTCGAGGGGCTCACGCTCGCCGGCATCGGCGCCGGGGCGGGTGGCGGCCTGAGCGGCGTATCGGTCGCCGGCATCGGGTTCGGCGCGGGTGGGGACCTTCGGGGGCTCTCGGTCGGTGGCATCGGCGTCGGTGCCGGCGGCGACCTGCGGGGCATCACCCTCGGCGGCCTCGGAGCGGCGGCCGGTGGCAATGTGCGTGGTGCGGCGATCGGTGGCGTTGGCGTGGGCGCCGGCGGCAACGTGCGGGGACTCCTCATCGGCGGGGTCGGCGCCGGTGTCGGCGGCGACCTGACCGGCATCGTGCTCACCGGCGTGGGAGCCGGCGCGGGCGGCGAGATCAGCGGGTTCAGCGTCGCCGGTCTCGGCTTGGGCGCTGGCGGTCGTGTCCACGGTCTCGCGATCGCCGGGCTCGGCATCGGCTCGCCGGAGCTGAGCGGCCTGATCATCGCGCCGCTCGTCGGCACGGAGGAAGCGCGGGCGATCGTCATCGCGCCCGCGCACTTCCGGACGGCGCATGGCGCCGAGATCTCGGGGGGCACGCTGTCGACGGTGAGCATCGTGCGCGGCGAGATGCACGGCCTCGCCATCGGTCTCGTGAACTACGCCGAGACGCTGCGCGGCCTGCAGATCGGGCTCATCAACATCGTGCGTGACAATCCGGCCGGCCGGCGCGTGCTGCCGATCGTGAACTGGAACTGAACGCACGACGGCCGGCGGTGGCGGGAACGTCGCCGCCGGCCCGTTGTGTCCCTCGGCGGATACGGCGCTCAGCGCTTGCCGATGATGTCCTCGGGAATCGGGTTGTCCGGCGTCTCCGACTGCCAGAAGATCGAGACGACATACCAGCGCTTGCCGTCGTTCCAGAGTTGGATCGAGTTGATGCCGCGCATGAACGGCTGGGCGTCATCGACGCGGCGCTTGGAGTCGTAGGCGCTGAACACGTGCGCGACGTTCCCGTAGCGTTCGGTGCGTCGCCCAATCTCGCGCTCATGGAAGCCGCCGTTCTCGAGCGCCGCGCCGTTGAGCGCGATGTACCCCTCGGGCGTCATGACGCGGTGCGCCCCGGAGCCGTCCGGCCGCCGCCCGGTGGGAATGAGCCGCGCATGCGGGACGAAGAGCGACCGAAGCCGGTCCCAATCGCGCTTGACGCCGGCATCGCCGGAGATCGAGGCGTAGAGCGCCGCGATGATCGCGTCGATGCTATCGACATCCTTCGGCTCCGCCGCCGGGAGTGGGAGCTGCGATGGGAGCATCGCGATCGAGTCGACCTGGGCGGGCGTGCGCTGCTGGGAGGGCTGGGCCGTGGCGACCGCGGGGAGGCCGACGAACGGTGCGAAGGCGAGCGCCGCGAGCGCCGCGAGCGCCAATCGGCAACGTTGGGGGAGCATGGTGCGTTCTCTGGGGTTGTCAGGTAGCATCCTGAGGCGCCGGACGATGGTCCGCCGCCCTCGCCAACGCAACGCGAGGTGATCCACCATGCGCGCTCTCGTCACGTTCTCGTTCGTCACCGTCGCCCTCACGTTCGTTCCCTCCGGACCGGCCGTCGCCCAGGACATGGCGGCGGTGCCGTCGTCCGAGTGGACCGTGCCGTGGGGCGGCCGTCCGCGCGACCCGTACGTCGCCCCAAATGGCCACGTGTTCTTCGTCGGCCAGGCAGGCAACTATATCGCCCGCCTCGATCCGAAGGACGGCCAGTTCAAGCGGTTCGAGATCGACAGTGGTACGCATCCGCACAACCTCATCATCGACCCGCAGGGTATGGTGTGGTACGCGGGGAACCGCAACGGCATGATCGGCAAGCTTGATCCGAACACCGGCAACATCACGCGCTACCCGATGCCGGATCCGTCGGTGCGCGACCCGCACACGCTCGTGTTCGACCAGAAGGGCGACATCTGGTTCACGGCGCAGAACTCGAACGCGATCGGTCACCTCGAGGTGAAGACGGGGAAGATCCGGACCGTGAAGACGGGGGAGCGCACGCGGCCATACGGCATCGTGATCAACTCGAAGGGGACGCCCTGGGTGAACCTCTTCGGCACGAACAAGATCGCGAAGGTCGACCCGGCGACGATGGAAGTGACGACGTACGACCTGCCGCACGAGCGCGCGCGCGGCCGTCGCATCGCCGTGACGTCGGACGATGTGATCTGGTACGTCGACTACACGCGTGGCTTCCTCGGGCGCGCCGACCCGAACACGGGGAGCATCGAGGCGCTCCCGGCGCCGGGTGGCCCGGCCTCGCTTCCCTACGGCATGGGTTCGGATGACAAGGACCGCATTTGGATCACCGAGAACGGCCCGAAGGGAACGCGCCTCATCGGCTTCGACCCGAAGACGCGCAAGTTCTTCGGCACCACGCCGATCGGGAAGGAAGACAACAACACGATCCGCCATATGTACTTCGACAAGAAGACCGGCCTCCTCTGGTTCGGGACCGACCAGGGGAATATCGGGCGGGCGGCCGTGTCGCAGGCGCGGATCGCGATGTGACTTGCGGGATGGGAGAGGGGAGAGGGGAGATCTGAGAACTGGCGGTCGGGGCCCCCGTGGTCCCGACCGCCTTCCCACATCTACCCTCTCCCATCTCCCATCTGCTGTCCGTGTGACCTAGGTCGCACCCGCGTCCAACGTGGTGAGCTGCGTCGGTGACGCCGCAGTCTGGCTCCCGACCCTTCCCCGCAATAACGTTGGGGCTCCATGCGATTCCATGTGCCCGACGATTCGGAGGCGCTGCGGCGCGAACTGCGCGTCTCGCAGGCGGTCGGGCGCGTCCGGCAACTCCCCACGGTGTTCATCGCGAACCCGCTCCTCGCGGCGTTCATCGCGGTCGTCTATTGGGAGCATGCCGACCGCATGATCCTTGTCAGCCTCGTCGCGATCCAGGCGGTGCTCTGGACGCCGGCGGCGTTGAGCTGGCGGCGGCTGCGGCACAAGGCACGGCCGGCCCGCGTGAGCGCCGGCAACGAGCGCCGCGCGATGCTCTTCTCGATGACCGCCGGCGCGGTGTGGGCGTTCGCCGCGGCGGCGCTCTTCCCGGCGGCGGGGCCGAGCGAACAGGCGGCGCTCGTCATGCTGCTGGCCGGCCTCTGCGCCGGTTCGGTCGCGTTCTTCTCGAGCTCGCCCGCGGCGTCGATGGCGTTCTATCTACCGTTCATGCTGACGCTGTTCGTGCAGTCGATCACGTTCTCGTCGGGCGAACAGCCGGTGCTCCCGGCGGCGATCGGCGTGTTCATCCTCTGCGCCCTGCTCTTCACGCGCACGAGCTGGCACCAGTTCGTCGAGAACGTGCGTGTGCTCGTCGATCGGGATCGACTGCTGCAGGAGGCAAAGGAGAGCGGCGTCCAGCTGGAGCTCATGCTGAACCGCATGAGCGACCTCGCCATGGTCGACGAGCTCACGGGCCTCAAGAACCGACGGTCGTTCTTCGACGCGATCGAGTCGGTCATCGCCGGCAGCCGGCGCCGCGGCAAGCCGGTCGCGGTCGCGCTGCTTGACGTCGACCACTTCAAGGACGTCAACGACACCTACGGCCACGCCGTCGGCGACGTGGTCCTGCGCGAGATCGCGCGCCGCATCGAGGACACGCTGCGCCAGGAGCAGATTGTCGGGCGCATCGGCGGCGAGGAGTTCGTCGTGCTCCTCCCCGACACGACCCCCTCGCAGGCGCTCGTCGCGATCGAGCGCGTCCGCAAGGCGATCGGCGACCGGGCCATCGAGGTCCCCGGCTCCGAGCCGGTCCAGGTGACCGTCTGCGGCGGCATATCCGCCCTCGCCGACGGGATGCCCGTCACGCTCGCCCTTCAGCAGGCGGACAAAGCGATGTACCGGGCCAAGGCGCTGGGGCGGAATCGCGTCGAAGTGTTCGGCGAGGTGGAGGATGCGCTAGCCGCCCGGTAGGGCGGTGCGGGACGAGGGGGCAGGGAAACTGCCCGGCAACGCGAGTCGCGGGGAGTGACGAGAGGTGCAGGGTGCGAGGAACGGCTGGATGCGAGAAACGACTCGTATCGCCGGCAGCTCCCCTCCCCTCTCCTCCAGCATCATTTCCGACTATATTACTTGTCTATCCCCCGTCCCACCCGTAAGCCATGTCCACGTCGTCCATCGAGTCCCTGGTCAACAGGGAATACCAATACGGCTTTATCACCGACATCGAGTCGGATTCGATCCCTCCGGGGCTCACGGAGGAGACGGTCCGGCTGATCTCGGCCAAGAAGGGCGAGCCCGAGTGGCTGCTCGAGTGGCGCCTCAAGGCGTTCCGGCGCTGGCAGACGATGACCGAGCCCCACTGGTCGAACGTCACCTACCCGCCGATCGACTACCAGGCGCAGACGTACTACTCGGCGCCGAAGAGCGTGAAGCCGCTCCAGTCGCTCGACGAGGTCGATCCCGAGCTCCTCAAGACGTACCAGAAGCTCGGCATCTCGCTGACCGAGCAGAAGCGGCTCGCCGGCGTCGCCGTCGACGCGATCTTCGACTCCGTGTCGGTCGGCACGACGATGAAGGAAGAGCTCGCGAAGGTCGGCGTCGTCTTCTGCTCGTTCGGCGAGGCGGTGCGCGAGCACCCCGAGCTCGTCCAGAAGTACCTCGGCTCGGTCGTGCCCTACTCGGACAACTTCTTCGCCGCGCTCAACTCGGCGGTGTTCTCCGACGGCTCGTTCGTGTACGTGCCGAAGGGCGTGAAGTGCCCGC
>CAYSAR010000083.1:0-1963 GCA_964428985.1 uncultured Gemmatimonadaceae bacterium
AGAACATCCTCATCGACCGCTACCGCCGCTGGCGCATCGCCGACTTCGGCATCGCGAACGCGCTCGGCATGCGGCACGCGGGCGCGTCGGGGACGCCGGCGTTCGCGGCGCCCGAGCAGCTGCTCGGCGAGGAGCAGGGCGTCGGCACCGACCTGTTCGCCGTCGCCGGCATCGTCTACTTCGCGCTCACCGGACGCGCGCCGTTCGACGGCGCGGACGGCCGGGCGATCCTCGCGGCGCAGCTCGCCGGGCGCGTCGACCTCGAGGACGTCCCGGAAGCGCTCGCCGACTGGTTGCGTCGTGCGCTCTCCCCGGACGCCAATGACCGCTTCGCCGACGCCGATCGCATGCGTCACGAGTGGCGGCACGTCGTCAAGGCGGTGCTGCGCGAGGAGCGCCATGCGCACTCGCCGTTCCGACGGTTCCTGCGTCGCTTGACGCGCTGAGCTACTTCGCGTCGAGCAGCGAGCGCACCGCCTCGACGACGACGCGCGCCGCGAAGGGCTTCTGCAGGAAGACGTGCCGGTCGTCGCCGATCTCGGCGCGCAGCCCCTCGTCGTCGGTGTAACCGGACATCAGGATCACCCGCAGCCCCGGCCGCTGCCCGGCGAGCCGCTGCGCAAGCTCGCGACCGCCGATGCCGGGCATCATGACATCGGTGAGCAAGAGGTCGATGCGCCCGGGCTCGGCCTCGGCGAGGCGCAGCGCCTCGCCACCGTTCGCCGCCTCGATCACCTCGTACCCGTGCGTGCGGAGCACGCGCGCGAGCGCCTGCCGGATCGCCGGTTCATCCTCGGCGAGGAGCAGGCGCTCGGTCGCCGGGCCGCTCGTCGGCTCCTCCTTGCCATCGGCGCCCGGCATCGCCGGCTCGCTCGGCGCGGTCGACGTCGGGAAGTAGACGTCGAACTCGCTGCCGCGACCGAGCGTGCTCTCGACCCGGATCACGCCGCCGGCGTCGCGCACGATCGCGTAGGTCGTCGCGAGACCGAGGCCGGTGCCTTGGCCGGCGGGCTTCGTCGTGAAGAATGGCTCGAAGAGACGCTCCTGTACCTCCTTCGTCATGCCGCTGCCCGAGTCCTGCACGCCGAGCACGGCGCAGTCGATGGCCGTGGGCCCTTCGGGCCGTGGCATCTCGGGCGCGCGCGCCGTCAGGATGCGCAGCGTGCCGCCCTCCGGCATGGCATCCACGCCGTTGATCGCGAGGTTCATGAGCACCTGCTCGAGTTGCCCCGCGTCGACGCGCACCAGCAGGGGCTCGGGGTGGTACGAGAACTCGATCTCCATGCCTTGGCGCAGCAGTCGGCGCACGATCGTCTCCATGCCGCGCACGACCTCGTTGAGGTCGAGGTCGCGCGGGATGATGACCTCGCGCCGGCTGAACGAGAGCAGCTGCCGCGAGAGCGCCGTCGCGCGATCGGCCGCGCCGCGGATCGCCTCGACCTCGACGCGCCACGGCGCCCCGGGCTCGAGGCCCGTGATGAGCAGCTCGGCGTAGCTCTGGATGATCGTGAGGATGTTGTTGAAGTCGTGCGCGATGCCGCCGGCGAGCCGTCCCACCGCCTCCATCTTCTGCGCCTGGCGCAGCTGCTCCTCGAGCTGCATGCGCTCGGTCACGTCGAGCACCATCGCCCCGACGCCGAGCGGCTCGCCGTTCCGCAGCGCGATCGGGTAGTAGGTCACGATCCACCGCCGGTGCGCGCCGTTGAGCGCGGCCGTCGTCCCCTCGACGAGCACATCCGCCTCGGCGCGGCCGGTCTGGAGCACGCGCTCCATGATCGGTCGGATCGTCGGGGCGAGGGCCGGGATGACCTCCTCGATCGCGCGCCCGATGTGCGCGTCGGCGGGGACGCCGTTGATGCGCGCGATCGCCTCGTTCACGCGCTGGAAGCGCAGCTCCCGGTCGTAGAACGCGACGCCGATCGGCGCGCTCTCGAGCGCCGAGTCGAGGAACGTCGCCGTGCGC
>CAYSAR010000083.1:1973-9296 GCA_964428985.1 uncultured Gemmatimonadaceae bacterium
AGCTCGACGACTCGATGAGCAGCGAGGAATACCGCCGTGCGCTCGAGCAGGTGCGCCGTCTGCTCGCGCTCGGCGAGGCGCTGTTCGAGCTCGGCCGCCTGTTCCTCGAGGAGTCCCGCCTGCTCCTGGAGCTGTGTCGTCTGCTGTTCGAGCTCCGCCGCCTGCTCCAGCGATCGCCGATGCTGCTCCTCGTTGACGGCGGCGGTGATCGTGAGTCCCCGACCGAGCTTCGAGAACGCCCACGCCGAGGCGGTCAGCGCGAGCAGGATCAACGCGAGGCCTGCTCGGCGCACGATCCGCAGACGGTCGACGCGCGCGCGACGGAGGATCGTCTCCTCGCGGATGAGGACGTCGAAGAACTCGCTCGCACGGTCGAACTCAAGCGTGCCGGCGACCGCGACCTCCCGCGCCGTCCTCGTCCCATCGAACGCCGCGGCGCCGAACGCCGCGTGCCATCGGTCCACCGACGCGCGGAGTTCGCGCACGCGGGCCTGCTGCGTCGCGTTGTCGGCGGTCAACGCTTCGAGCGAATCGAGCTCGACGCCGAGCATCTCCCATGCGGCGCGATAGCGTTCGGCCGCCTGCGCGTCGAGGTCGAGTAGGTGCTTGCGCACCGCGCTCTCGGCGTCCCACGTCGCATGGTTCGCGATGCCCAAGTGACGGATGACGTCACCCGAGTGGACGACCCACGCCGTCGAGCTGCGCTCGAGCAGGAACGTGCCGATCGCCATGATGCCGGTCGCGACGAGCGAGCCCACGAAGACCAGCCGCCAACGGCGGATGCTGTCGATCAGGGATCGCTGTCGCGTCAGGGGCATCTAGGCCGGCACGAAAGAGTACATTTGTGGTTCACCAACGTATGGCTGCCCGGCGGCAGACGTCAACGCGAGCGACACCCGTGATACCGTTCGGGACGAGGTCCGGTCCCGGCGACTGCTGAATCGCGCGCCTCGTTACCTTCCTCACCCCATGACCCTGCTCGCTCGCATCGTTCTCGGCGCCCTCGCGCTCGTCGCGGTCGCTTCGCCTGCGGCATCGCAAGCGCGACCCACGCCCGATACGCTCCGCACCGACTCGCTCGCGCAGCATCTCGACGCCGTGCGCGTGGAGGTCACGCGCTCCGCGCCTGACGCCGGCCGACTGACCTGGGCCGTCGGAGCCCAAGGCATCAAGGACCTGCGTCGCGCGCAGGCCACGCTCGGGATCGACGAGGCGCTCAATAACATTCCCGGCGTCATCGTCTCGAACCGCTACAACTATGCGGTCGACCAGCGCCTCTCGATCCGCGGCGCGGGGCGTCGCGCGAACTTCGGGCTGCGCGGCGTGAAAGTGTTGCTAGATGGCGTGCCGCAGTCGCTGCCCGATGGACAGGGGCAGTTGACGAACGTCGACCTCGCGTCGCTCGCTCGGGTGGAGGTGCTGCGCGGATCGGCGTCGTCGCTCTACGGCAACGGGTCCGGTGGCGTGATCGCGTTCACGACCGACCTGGGCGCGCCGGAGCGGCTCGGGGCGTCGATGCGCCTGCTCGGGGGGTCGTTCGGCACGTCGAAGTCGGTCGCGCGCGTGAGTGGGCGTGCCGGGAACACGGTCGGGGCGGTGTTCGCCTCCCGCACGACCGTCGATGGGTCGCGGCAGTACAGCAGCGCCGACGTGCGGCAGCTGACCGGTGCGGTGGACCACGCACTCGACGCGTCCACCACGCTCTCGCTGCGCGCCGGGACCTCCGAGACGCCGCACTCGCTGAACCCCGGCGCGCTGACGCTCGCCGAGTACGAGCTCATGCGCGATAGCGCGGCACTGAACAACGTGCGACGCGGCGCGGGGAAGGCGGTCTCGCAACGCTTCGCGTCGATCCGGGCGCGGCGCACGTTCGACTCGGGCGAGGCGAGTCTCTCGGTCTACGGCCAGCGTCGCTTGCTCGAGAACCCGATCGCCGCGCCGCCGCCGGGCGCGCCGCCGCCGTTCGACGCCGGCACGCTGATCGCGCTCGACCGACGCGTGACTGGCCTCCGGCTCGACGCGACGCGCACGTTCGCCGGCGCGATGCGGCCGCGACTCTCGGGCGGCCTCGACGTCCAGCGCGCGTTCGACGTGCGGCGCAACTATCGCACGACCGGAGGCGTCGTGACCGGCCCCGCCGACACGCTGCTCGTCTTCCAGGACGAGACGCAACTCGCGATCGGGCCGTTCGCGCAGCTCCAAGTCGATCCGACGACCGCGACGACGCTCAGTGTCGGGGCGCGCTGGGACCGGCTGCGGTTCACCGCCGACGACCACTTCCTCGCCGATGGCACCGATGACAGCGGCGAGCGCGCGATGGATGCGGTCACCGGTCACGTGGGTGCGGTGTGGCGCGTCCGCCCCGCCTTCGCGCCTTACGCGAACGTCTCGACGGCGTTCGATTCGCCGACCTCCACCGAACTCGCGGCGCGCGAGGACGGACAGGGGGGCTTCAATCCCACGCTCGACCCGCAGCGCACGCTGACGCTCGAACTCGGCGCACGCGGCCGCGTCCTCGGCGGCGCGGTCTCGTACGAGGTCGCGCTGTTCGACGCCGCGAGCCGCGACGCGATCATCCAGTACGGCGAGGTCGGCGGTCGCGCGTTCTTCCGCAATGCGGGCCGCACGCGGAGCCGCGGGGCCGAGCTCGGCGTCATGGCGACCGTGCTGCCCGGGCTCGACCTGCGCGCGGCCTTCACCCACGCCGACTACAAGTTCACCGAGTACCGCATCCCGACCGGCGTGCCGAACGAGGCCGACACGCTCGATGGCAACTTCATGGCGGGCGTGCCGGCGAACGTGCTGCGGTTCGGCCTGCGTGCGGAGCGACGTGGGTTCTCGCTCGACGTCGACCACACGCTCCAGTCGGGACTCTGGGCGAACGACCTCAACACCGTGCGCGTGGATGGCTGGGGGAGCGGCCAGCTCAATGCGCGCCTCGGGTGGGCAGGGGACGTCGCCGGCTGGCGCCTCGCGCCCTTCGTCGCGGTGCAGAACGCGCTCGACACCGACTACGTGGGCGCGATCACGCTCAATGGCGCCGCGGGGCGCGTCTTCGAGCCGGCCCCGTTGCGCAACTGGTACGCCGGTCTCGAACTCGGCGTGCCGATCGTCCGCTGAAATCAGGGGTACGCCCGATTAGCATTCGCGTACCCATGACACCAACGAACGACTTGGCATTCGAGATCCGCGAGTCGGCGATCGCCGGCAAGGGCGCCTTCGCCATCCGCCCGATCAAGAAGGGCGAACGCCTCATCGAGTACACGGGGGAGCGGATCCCCCATCCCGTCGCCGACGAGCGCTACGACGACGACTCGATGGACGAGCACCACACGTTCCTCTTCACCGTCAACAGCCGCACGGTCATCGACGCGTCGCACGGCGGGAACGAGTCGCGCTTCATCAACCACTCGTGCGACCCGAACTGCGAGTCGGAGATCGAGCGCGGGCGGGTGTACATCTTCGCGCTGCGCGACATCGAGCCCGGCGAGGAGCTCCACTACGACTACGCGTACGAGAGGAGCGGCGACGAGACCGAGAAGGAGGAGCGCCAGTACGCCTGTCGCTGCGGCGCGGCGAATTGCCGCGGCACGATCATGGAGCCGTACGAGGACTTCCTGAAGCGCAAGCGCGCCGAGGAGCGCAGGAAGGCGGCGCGGAAGTCGGCGTCGAAGCGCGGCGCGTCGAAGGGCCGCGTCCAGCGCGACAAGTCGCGGCGCTGAACGCGGTCGTTCGCCGCTAGCGGGCCAGCCACTCGCGCGCGACGTCGACGTCGCCGCGCGTGAGCTGGTGACCGCCGGGGAACCACTCGAGCGTCACGTCGGCGCCGTACCGACCGAGCATCTCGGCGAGCGCGCTCGTGTTCGCTGGCGGGATGATCGGGTCGCCCTCGCCACCGGCGATCAGCACGCGCGTGCCGGCGAGCGACGGCGCGGCCCCTGGCTCGAACGGCACCATCGCGCGGAGGAGGACGGCGTGCCGGATGGTGCCCGGGCGGAGCAGCAGCGTGCTCGCCGCGATGTTCGCGCCGTTCGAGAAGCCGATCGCGACGAGCCCCGCGACGTCGAAGCCGTACGCGTCGGCCGCCGCCTCGATGAAATCGGCGAGCGCATGCGTCTGCGCGCGCAGGTCGTCGAGGTCGAAGACGCCTTCGGCGAGGCGGCGGAAGAAGCGTGGCATGCCGTGCTCGAGCACGCGACCGCGGGGGCTCAGCAGGTTGGCCGACGGGTCGATCAGGTCGCCGAGCGGGACGAGGTCGTTCTCGTCACCGCCGGTGCCGTGGAGCAGGAGGAGCGTGCGCGTCGCCCCGGCGCGCGGGTCCCAGCGATGCACGAAGCCGAGGTCCGGCGCCGCGTCGGTCATCGCGACGGCCAGGTGCGCACGATGCGCGCGGTAAGGATCCGGTCGAGCAAGGGGAACTCGCGTGCGAGATAGGCCTCGCCCTCGCGCATGATCTCGCGCTGGTCCGGCTCGTTGCCGCCGGGGACCCGCGCATACTCGGTGTGCAGCGCGTCGACGACGTCGATGCCGCGCACGACCTCGCCGAGCGGCGCGAAGCCCATCGCGTCGAGCCGGGCGTTGTCCCGCAGGTTGATGAACAGTTGCGTCGTGCGCGTGTTCGGCTGGGCACCGGCGGCGAAGACCAGCGTGCCTCGGCGGTTGCTCTCGCGCACCGTGTCGTCGGGGATCGTGCGCAGGCGCCAGGCCTCGATCACGTCGGGGTCGGCGGCGAGCCCGAACTGAACGACGAACCCGCGCAGCGCGCGAAAGAAGCGCGTGCCGTCGTAATAGCGGACGGCGACGGCCTCGCGCACGCGCGACACGCCGTTGGGCGCCCAGTGCGTGCGCAGCATGATGTCGATTTCCCCCTTCGTCGTGACGAGGCGGAGGAGCGCCGAATCGACGGGGGGCGGCGCGACCGTCGCGCCCACGGGATCGGGTTCGGTGTCCGGCTGCGAGGCGCGCGAACAGGCGGCGATCGTCGTGAGGGCGGTCAGCGAGAGCAGGGCGGCGAGGCGTCGGGCAATCATCGGTCGCGGGGTGGGAAGTCGGATCGGCGACGCACGCTACAGCACGTCGTCGCGGCGCACGAGCTGGAGCGTGCGATGCCGCTCCGCCGTGCCGTTGCGGTAGTCGAACGGCATGGTCAACCGTCGAGGTCCCTCGACGCGTCCGGAGAGCATGCGCACGCCGCGCGTCTCCTTCGACGGGTCGGGGGTGAACCGGATCTCGCCGCCGACGAGTGCGTACGTGCCGTCGACCGTCATCGACTGGATCGGCGCGGGGCGATTGCGGCCGCGTGGGTCGCGCGAGTAGAGCGTGCGCCGGTAGCGCACCGTCGCGCGGAAGCGGCTCCCCGGTCGCAGCGAGAGGACGAGGCGGTCGATCTCCACGAGATACGTCGTGCCGTCGGTGTCGGTGACGCGATCGGTCAGCGGCAGCGGTGACCCGTCGATGCGGTCGGCGACGAAGGTGCCTGGCGCGAGCGTCGGCGCTTGGGCATCGAGCGCGCGGGGCAGCGCCAGCGTCGTGACGGCGAGGAGGAGCGTCCGCATCGTGCCTGAAGGTAGGGTGCGGACGCTGGGCAAGCCACGATGCCGTGCGCAACATGGCGGTGTCGGGGTGAACCGCCTTCACCGGCATCCTTCCGCCGTGCTCGCCGCCGTCCGATCCGCCGCCGTCCTCGGCATCGAGGCCTTCGCCGTCACCGTCGAGGTCGACGCCGCGAGCGGCCTGCCCGGCTGGACGATGGTCGGACTCCCCTCCGGCAGCGTGAAGGAGGCGCGCGAGCGCGTCGGGTCGGCGCTCGTCAACGCGGGCTTCGTGCTTCCCCCGCGTCGATGGACGGTGAATCTCTCCCCGGCCGACGTGCGCAAGGACGGGACCGCGTTCGACCTCCCGATCGCGATCGGCGTGCTCATCGCGAGTGGTCAACTCGAGGCGCGGGCGGTCGAGGGACTGCTCTTCGCCGGCGAGCTCGGACTCGACGGGTCGATCCGCCCGATCCGCGGCGCATTGCCGCTCGCCCGCGCCGCGCGCGAAGGACGTGCGCGCGCGCTCGTGATTCCGTCGCCGAACTGTCACGAGGCGTCGTTGCTGCGCGATGTCCGGCTCGCGCCATGCGAGTCACTCGCGGCGCTCGTCGCGCTGTTGCGCGCGGGCAAGCTGCCGGACGCGCCGACGGCCGTGGCGCCGACCACCCCCGAGTTCTCGGCCGACTTCAGTGAGGTCGCGGGACAACCGGTCGCGAAGCGCGCGCTCGAGATCGCCGCCGCCGGCGGCCACAATCTCTTCCTCATCGGTCCCCCCGGTGCCGGGAAGACGATGCTCGCGCGTCGCCTGCCGTCGATCCTCCCGCCGCTCGACGACGATGCGTTGATGGAGGTCGTCGCGATCCATTCCGTCGGTGGCGTCCTACCGATCGGCGCGATGCCCGCCCGCACGCCGCCGTTCCGCGCGCCCCACCACACGATCAGCGTGGCCGGCCTCATCGGCGGCGGTCCCGGTCCGCGACCCGGCGAGGTCAGCCTCGCCCACCGCGGCGTGCTCTTCCTCGACGAGTTCTTCGAGTTGCCGCGCTATGTCGTCGACGCGATGCGCCAACCACTCGAGGACGGGCGCGTCGTCGTCGCGCGCGCCGCGCATGCGGTCGCTTACCCAGCGCGGTTCCTCCTCGTCGCGGCGGCGAACCCCTGTCCCTGCGGCTTCGATGGCGATCCCTCGGGCCGCTGCCATTGCTCGCTCGCCGACATCACGCGATACCGCGGGCGCCTCTCCGGTCCCCTCGCCGACCGCATCGACTTGCACGTGCGCGTCGGGGCGGTCGCGCTCGCCGACCTCGCCCAGATGAAGCGGGAGGAGTCGAGCGCCGTGATCCGCCAGCGCGTGCTCACGGCCCGTGCGCGCCAGCGCGTGCGCCATCGCGCGCTCCCGGGCGTCACCTGCAACGGCGAGGCGCCCGGCCGGTGGCTCCAGGCGCACGCCGGCCTCACGACCGAGGCGCGCGCCTTGCTCGGGGCCGCCGCCGAGCGACTGCGCCTCTCGGCGCGGGCGTACCACCGCACGCTGCGCGTCGCGCGCACGATCGCCGATCTCGACGCCGAGGAGCAGGTGCTGCCCGGCGCCGTCGCCGAGGCGCTGGGATTCCGCCCGGCGGATCCCGCTTTGCCGACTGGGGCATGAGCGCGTAGCTTCGCGCGCATGTCTCGCCCCTTCGCTCGCCTCGTCCTCGCTGCGTCCCTCGCGCTACCGGCGTCGGCTCCGGCGCAGGAGCCCGACTACGACCTCATCATCGCGAACGGCCGCATCATCGACGGCACCGGC
>CAYSAR010000084.1:0-9254 GCA_964428985.1 uncultured Gemmatimonadaceae bacterium
ACGCCGACGTCGACGGCGCGCACATCCGCACGCTGCTGCTGACGTTCTTCTTCCGGCAGATGCCCGAACTGATCGACGCCGGCATGGTCTACATCGCGCAGCCGCCGCTCTACCGCGTCGCGAAGGGGAAGGAGGAGTACTACGCGTACGACGACGCCGAGCGCGACGCGATCGCGGCGCGCATGGGGAACGGCGACGCGACGAAGGCGAACATCATGATGCAGCGCTACAAGGGTCTCGGCGAGATGAACCCGTCGCAGCTCTGGAAGACGACGATGGACCCCGAGACGCGCACGATCCTGAAGGTCACGATGGACGACGCGTTCCAGGCGAACGAGATCTTCACGACGCTGATGGGCGACGAGGTCGAGCCGCGGCGCGTGTTCATCGAGACGAACGCGAAGTTCGCGTCGAACCTGGATATCTGAGGACGGATTCGGGAACGGCCTTCAACGCCGAGTCGCCGAGGACGACAACTGCAACTGCTTTGAAGGGGGCTTAGCGTCCGCCCACGACACCGCAGGCGATGCGGCCGCCGGCGTCGCCGGAGGGGTCGGTGCGGTAGTCATCCGGCCCCGCGTGGATCATCACCGCCGCGCCATCCGCGTCGAGCAGCGGGTTCTCCCCCGTGAATGACCCGCCCGGCGTCGTCGCATTGACCGTCACCGTGCCATCGTCGGCGACCGTGATGTTCATCAGGTCGCCCATGTGCGGGCCGGAGGGATTCTCGAGCCCGTGCTGCTTGTCGAGCGGGTTCCAGTGCCCACCCGCCGCGTCGAAACTCGGCGCGCACTGGCCCACCGTGTGGAGGTGCAGCCCGTGCTCGCCCGGCGGGAGTCCGCGCAGTTGGCCGAGCACGACGATGCCGTGCTGCGCCTCGATCAGCGACAACGTGCCGAGTTCGCGGCCGGCGCTGTCTCGCATGACGGCGGTCGTGGTCTCGGGATCCCACGCCGCGCCCTCGCCACGCCGGCGCGCGGCCTCGTCACCCGCCGGTCCGCAGCCGACCGCGAGCGCCGCGGCCATGAGGCCGGCGAGCGTGGAGCGCACGAATGTCATGCGAAGTCCCATGCCCCACGTACCCCGCTCAGCCGCGGATGGAGTCCGCGCCGCGCTTGAGCTGGGCGCCGAACCAGGCATGCGCCGCCGCGAGCCACGCCATCGGCACGAACGCCGCCGCGGCGACGGCGAAGTGCGACGTGCCGTCGATCCCGCCCGACGACACCGGACGCAGGATCCAGACGAGGCCGAGCCAAGCGGCCATGATGCCCGCCGCCGCGCCGAGGGCGCCCAAGCCAGCGAGCTTCTCGAGGTCCCGCGCCGATTTCGCCATGCGTTCAAATCTGCGGCGCGCGCGCGAGTTCCTCCACCCCTTGGGGGGTCACGCGGTGCGAGACGAGTGGCCGTGGCGCCGGCGCCTCGTCACCGATGACGATCGCGCGCATGAGCGCCTCGCGCGCGGCCTCGAGCGTCGCCGGCTCGCGGGCATGGATCGTCGCGAGCGGTTGGCCGACGGACACCGCCTGCCCCACGCGCATGTCGAACACGAAGCCGACCGCGGGATCGACCTCATCCTCGACGCGCGTGCGGCCGCCGCCGAGCGTCGTGATCGCGCGGCCGACGACGCGTGGCTCGATGCGCTGCACGACGCCCGCGCGCGGCGCGACGAACGGCTCGCGGAGCGGCGCGATCGCGAGGTGCTGCCAGGGATCGTCGACGACGCCAGGGTGTCCGCCCTGCGCCTGCACGACGTCCCGGAACTTCACGAGCGCGGCGCCGCTCTCGAGCGCATGTTCGGCCGTCGCGCGCGCCGACGCAGGGTCCGCCGCGCCGGACGCGGCGCCACCGCCGACCAAGAGCATCTCGGCCGCGAGCGCGAGGGTGAGGTCGCGCACGTCGGCCGGCCCCCCGCCCTTCAGCACGTCGATGCACTCGGCGACCTCGAGCGCGTTACCGCATGCCGCACCGAGGGGCGCGTCCATGTCGGTCAGCAGGGCGACGGTGCGGCATCCGTGCTTCTCGCCGAGCGCGATCATCGTGCGCGCGAGGGCGAGCGCGTCGTCGACGCGCGGCATGAACGCCCCCGCGCCGGTCTTCACGTCGAGCACGAGGCCGGTGAGCGATTCGGCGAGCTTCTTGCTCATGATGCTCGCCGCGATCAACGGGATCGCATCGACGGTCGCCGTCGCGTCGCGCAACGCGTAGAGCTTGCGGTCGGCGGGCGCGATCTCGCGCGTCTGCCCGATGAGGGCGAGGGCGTGCCGCTCGACCTGCCGCGCGGCCTCATCAAGGGTCAGGCGCGTGCGGAAGCCGGGGATGCTCTCGAGCTTGTCGAGCGTGCCGCCGGTGTGGCCGAGGCCGCGCCCCGACATCATCGGCACGGCGACGCCGCACGCGGCGACGAGTGGCGCGAGCACGATCGAGGTCTTGTCGCCGACGCCACCGGTCGAGTGCTTGTCGACGCGCGGCACGGGCACGTGCGAGAGCTCGAGCCGACGCCCGCTCTCGAGCATCGCGAGCATGAGCGCCTCGGTCTCGTCGTCGTCCATGCCACGGAACCAGACCGCCATCGTGAGCGCGGCGACCTGATAGTCCGGCACGTCCCCGGCGGCGTAGGCGGCCATGAGCGCGCGCCACTCGGCGGGCGTCAGCCGCCCCCCGTCACGCTTGCGCTCGATGAGCTCGACGACCGTCATTGACCCGCCTCTCGCGCCCGGTCAACGTTAGGGACACTGCGCATGCCTTCAATGAACGGCGCCACGCGCCGGGAGTCCAGCCGATGATCATCTCGAAGCACATGAACGCCGCCCTCAACGAGCAGGTCGGGAACGAGCTGCTCGCGTCGAACCAGTACCTCGCGATCGCGGCGTACTTCGACGGTGAGGGGCTGCCGGTGCTCACGAAGCACTTCATGAAGCAGTCGGCCGAGGAGCGCATGCACGCGATGCGTTTCGTGAACTACATCCTCGAGGCCGGTGGCGAACTCGACATCCCGGCGATCCCCTCGCCGAAGAAGGGATTCAAGTCGGCGGCCGCGGCGGTCCAGCTCGCGCTCGACTCGGAACTCAAGGTCACGAAGCAGATCAACGACATCGTCGACCTCGCGATCAAGGAGCATGACCACCTCTCGAAGAACGCGCTCGAGTGGTTCGTCAACGAGCAGCGCGAGGAGGTCTCGTCGATGGACACGCTGCTGCGCATGGTGAAGCGCGCCGGCGAGCCGGGCCTCTTCTTCGTCGAGAACTTCCTGCTCCAGGGCGGGCTCGCCGACGAGGGCCGCGATACGGCCGAGGAATGAGGCGGGCGACACAGCTGGGGACCGCCGCCTGACGACGCGCGACGACTCGTCGCCGGCCACGCGCGTGGCCGAGCTGCGCCGCCTGCTGGACAAGGCGGCGCACGAGTATCACGTCCTCGACAAACCGTCGATCAGCGACGCCGAGTATGACCGCCTCTTCCGCGAGCTCCAGCGGCTCGAGCGCGACCATCCCGAACTCCGCGACGCCGACTCGATCACGCAGCGCGTCGGCGCCGACGTCGGCGAGAGCCATCTCGCGAAGCACACGCACCTCGTGCCGATGGCGTCGCTCGACAACGCGTTCGACGAGGGGGAGCTCGCCGAGTGGGAGGGGCGCCTCCGCCGATTGATCGGCGATGCGGTCGAGCGCGATGGCTACTGCTGCGAGCTCAAGATCGACGGCGCCGCCTGTTCGCTCACGTACGTCGATGGCGTCCTCACCGTCGGCGCGACGCGCGGCAATGGCAGCGTCGGCGAGGACGTGACGGCGAACCTCCGCACGATCCCCGACGTGCCGCGTCGGCTCGCCGGCGCGGGATGGCCGGCGACCATCGAGATCCGCGGCGAGGTGTTCATGACGTTCGCCGGCTTCGAGCGCATGAACGAGGAGCGCGTGAAGGCCGGCGAGGAGGTCTTCGCGAACCCGCGCAACTCGGCCGCCGGCGCGCTCCGGCAGAAGGACCCGCGCGAGACCGCCCGCAAGCCGCTCCACTTCTTCGGCTACGCGTTTGCCGTGCCTGGCGTCGGCTCGCTGCCGTTCGCGACGCAGTGGGAGCTGCTCGAGAAGCTCGAGTCGTGGGGGATACCCGTCGCGCCGCACCGCCGCCTCGCGCCGACGCTCGACGCGGTGCACGCGTGGGCGCGCGAACTCGAGGCCGAGATCCGCGGCGGCCTGCCGTTCGCGATCGATGGTGGCGTCGTCAAGGTCAATCGCCTCGCGCTGCAGGACGAGCTCGGCGTCGTCGGCGGGCGAGTGCCGCGCTGGGCGATCGCGCGTAAGTTCGCGCCGGACATCGCCGAGACGACGCTGCTCGATGTCGAGGTGCAGGTCGGCCGCACCGGCGCGCTGTCGCCGCGCGCGGTCTTGAAGGAGGTCGAGGTCGGCGGCGCGAGGATCAACTACGCGACGCTGCACAACTTCGACCTCGTGCGCGACAAGGACCTGCGCATCGGCGACATCGTGCAGGTGAAGCGCGCCGGCGAGGTCATCCCGCAGATCCTCGGGCCGGTGCCCTCGCGGCGCACGGGCGATGAACGCGTCGTCGAGCCGCCGCGGCGGTGCCCGGTCTGCGGCACGCCGGCGGTGCGCGACGAGGAGGAGGTCGCGGTCTACTGCCCGAACGTCGGCTGCCCGGGCCGCCGGCTCGAGGCGCTCGCCCATTTCACGTCGCGCGACGCGATGGACATCCGCGGCTTGAGCCACCAGCGGCTCGAGCTGCTCGTCGAAGCGGGGCTCGTGCGCGATGCGGCCGATCTCTACGTGCTGCGTGCCGACCAGCTCGTTGCGACGAAGCCGGCGAAGGGCGCCAACGCCGACGCAGAGGGAGCGGAAGGGACAAGCGGCGTGCGCGGTTTCGCGAAGAAGAGCGCCGAGCAGTTGATCGACGCGATCGCCGCCTCGCGCCAGCAGCCGCTCTCGCGCCTGCTCTACGCGATCGGCATCCGCCACGTCGGCGCGGAGAACGCGAAGGTGCTCGCCCGCAACTTCGCCACGATGGACGCGCTCGCGTCGGCGACGACCGAACAGGTCGAGGCGATCCACGGCATCGGCCACACCGTGGCCGAAGCGGTCGTCGCCTGGTTCGCCGACGCGGCGGCGCGGGACCTCGTCGCGCGGTTGCTCGAGGCGGGCGTGCGCATGGACGAGCCGCGCCCCGCCGGCGGAAGCGGTGTCTTGAAGGGGAAGAAGATCGTCCTCACCGGGACGCTGCCTACGCTCTCGCGCCCGCAGGCGACGGAGCTCGTCGAGAACGCCGGCGGCAAGGTCACGAGCTCGGTGTCGAAGGCGACGGATTTCGTCGTCGCCGGCGAGGAAGCCGGCAGCAAGCTCGAGAAGGCGCAGCAGCTCGGCATCGAGGTCATCGACGAGGCGGAACTCTTGCGCCGCCTCGGGTCATGACCGCTTCTTTGAGACCACGCCCATGACGCTCACGCTCGCGAACTCGACGCTCACCGCCCTGCCGCACGCCTCGCTGAAGGCGCTGCGCGCCTCGCTCGTGCGCGACCTCGGCGATGGCTTCGCCGCGGTGCTTCAGGAGGCGGGATACGCCGGCGGCGACGCGGTCTTCGGCGCGTTCACCGAGTGGTGCACGCGCCGCGGCGAGGACGCGCCCGACTCGATGTCGTACGCGATGTTCCAGCAGAACGCCGCGCAGTTCTTCGCCGAGGCGGGGTGGGGATCGGTGACGATGACGCCAATCGGCGACGCGGTCGTCGCGATCGATTCACCGGATTGGGCCGAGGCCGACCCGTCGGCGGCGATGCCGTACCCGGCCTGCTACTACACGGCCGGGATGCTCGCCGATTTCTTCGGACGGGTGGCGGGGAACGCGTTGACGTGCCTCGAGGTGGAGTGCCGGTCCGCGGGGGCGGCGCGGTGTCGGTTCTTGCTCGGCAGCGGCGAGGTGATCGGGCATGTCTACGCGCGGCTGACGGAAGGGGTCGGGTACGAGGAGGCGCTTCGGCAGATAGCCGGATGAGGGAGTAAGGGAACCTCCCGGCGACACGAGTCGCGGGGAGTGGTCCGAGGTGCAGGGTGCGAAGGCCGATGCGGCGCCTCGCACCATGCACCTCTCGTCATTCCCCGCGAGTCGTATCGCCGGTCGACTTCCCTCCCCTCTCTTCCAGCATCATCGCCTTCACAGTCCCTCGTACTTCGGATTCGCCCGCAACTCGCCATCCACGATCGACTCTCGATCCCACGGCAACACGATCGCCGCCTCCGTCTCCAACCCGTGGAAGTCCGGCTTGTAGGGCCCCGTCCGGAAGCTCACGGCGGTCTTCACCTCGGCCGCGCCGCCGTTGATGATGGCCGCCTTCGCGAGACGCAGCGTCTCGCCCTCGTTGCACGTCTCGTCGACGATCAGGACCTTCTGGCCGACGACCTCGGCCGGCGCGGCGCTGAGGACGGCGGGCGCCTCGCGCACCTCGTTCGACCGGTAGCGGCGGCTCACGATGATCGAGTGGAAGGGCCTGTTCAGCATCGCCGCGACGACGGCGCCGGGCACGACGCCCGCCGTCGCCACGCCGACGACGAGGTCGGGGTCGAAGCTCTTCGAGACCTTCAGCGCCAGCGCGCGCGACAGCTCGCCGAAGAACGGCCACTCGACGATCATCGTCTCCTTCGGCGCGCCGGGAACCGATCGGGTGGGCATCGGGTCGTCCTCTGGGGGTGGATGCACAATCTACCCCGTGAGCGACCGCGCGAGCGCGCGTCGGCCACTCGCAGTGCGGTTGCTGCCCCCGCGGCGCATCAATAGCTTGTGCGGGTCACCCGCCGTCGTCGGCGAACGTCCCCGTCCGAACGCCCATGTCCTTCTGGGACCGCCTCTTCGGCGGCCGCTCCGAAACCAACCAGGGCCGGCAGCGCCTCGATTACATGAACGAGGCGTTGGTGTTGGAGCGTCAGGGCGACTACGACGCGGCGGTGACGTCATACCGGCTCGCGCTGCGCGAGCGGCCCGACGACCTCAAGATCCTGCAGAACATGGCGATCGCCCTCTCCCGTGTCGGTCGACATGAGGAGGCGGTGCGGGCGTACCGCAAGGCGCTCGAGCTCGACCCCATGCTCTCGGGGGCCCATTACGGGCTCGCCTTCCTCCTCCTCAAGCGTGGCGACACGCAGGGCGCCGTGAAGCACCTGACGACCTTCGTCTCCCATGCCCCGACGGGCCCCGAGGCCGCGCGCTGGGTCGCGCACGCCGAGCAGACGCTCGAGCAGCTGCGCGCCGCTGCCGAAGGCGGGAGCTGACGCGTGGGCACGATCCTCTCCGTAGTCAGCCAGAAGGGTGGCGTCGGCAAGACGACGACCGCGGTGAACCTCGCCGCCGCCTTCGCGCGGCGCGGCCTCAAGACGCTCCTCGTCGACGTCGACCCGCAGGGATCGGTCCGCTTCGGCGCCGGCCTACGCAAGGGACATCCGACCTACGGCTTCGCCGATCACCTCTCCGGCGAACGCTCCCTGCGCGAGGTCCTGCTCCCGACGACGCTGCCGTGGC
This sequence comes from uncultured Gemmatimonadaceae bacterium, assembly GCA_964428985.1. Lineage (GTDB taxonomy): Bacteria > Gemmatimonadota > Gemmatimonadetes > Gemmatimonadales > Gemmatimonadaceae > Pseudogemmatithrix. The sequence goes on from CAYSAR010000084.1 coordinate 7,516, forward strand.
TGCGTGTCATGCTCGCCGGCAGCGTCACCGATGCGGTCGACCACACCGGGTACCAGCAGCAGATCGCATCGTCGGAGTTGCTGAACCGCATGCTCTCGGCGGCCTCCGAACGCTGCGACATGGTCGTCGTCGACACGCCACCGGGCCTCGGTCCCGTGACGCGCCAGGCGCTCGCGGCGAGCGACCGCGTGCTGATCCCGCTCCAGGCGGAACCGCTCGCGCTCCAGACGACACCGCAGATCCTGCGCGGGGTACAGGACATCGTGACGACGCACGATCGCCTCGTCTTCGACGGCATCCTGCTCACGATGTTCGAACCGGGGAACCCGGCCTGCGAGACGACCGCCGCCTACATCCGCGAGAAGGTCCCGCCGCACCTGATGCTCGACATCGTGGTGCCGCGCAGCGCGGCGATCGCCGAGGCGTTCGCCGCGGGGCAACCGGCGGTCGTGCGCTCGCCCGCCGACGCGGCGTCGCAGGCCTACGTGAACCTCGCGACCCGCCTGGCCGAACGCATCGGGCGATGACCGGCGCGCGCGCGATGCGCCTCGCCATCGCGATCGCGACGGCGGCGATCCTCGGCTGCTCCGACTTCGGGTCGGGTCCCTCGGTCCCCGTCGCGATCGAATTCGACAGCATCCCCTTCCCCGCCGTCATCGCCGGCGACACGCTACGCGACTCGACCGGCCTCGCGACCCCGTTGCGGGGCGTCGCGTTCAACAGCGATGGCGATCCGATCGCCGACGCGCCCTTCCAGTTCGTCGCGCTCGACACCGGCGTTACGATCACTGCGGAAGGCTATCTCATCGCGACGCGGCGGGATGGCACCGTGCGCTTCATCGCGTCGGTCGACGGCCTTCAGTCGCCCGTGCGACGCGTGCAGGTGACGCGCCGTCCCGACGCCGTCGCCGCGACCGGGGACCTCGAGGTCGACGTCGGCTATCAGGTACCCGACGTCACGGCGAACGTCTCGCCGGCGCTCACCGTGCGCGTGACGAGCGACGACGTCTCGGGCGGCGTGAGCCCGAACGTCGCCGGATGGGTCGTGCGCTGGCGGGCCGTGCACGCCGGCGATACGCTTGGGCCGACCGACACCACGTTCGTCGCGATGCTCGGCGACGGGACGGCGCGCTCGATGCTCGATACCACCGGCACCGATGGCACGTCATCGCGCCGGCTGCGCATCTTCGCGAACCGGCTCGTCGCCGCCGTCGATAGCTTCATCGTCGTCGCCGAGGTGAAGCGCCACGGCGTGCCGATCGCCGGCAGTCCGGTGCGCTTCGTCGTCAACGTGGCACCGGCCATCCCGTAGGAGCCCAGCGAGGACGCGCATGACGTACGCCAAGGGGGGGCCGCGACCGGAGCCGAGCACGCTGACGCGCATCTTCTTCGATGCGGTCGAGCGGTTCGACCTCGCCGAGGCCTACCTGCACAAGGTCGACGGCCGGTACGTGCCGATGTCGCACAAGGACGTCGTGCGACGCACGCGGCACGTCGCGCTCGGTCTCGAGGCGCTCGGCGTAAAGCGTGGCGATCGTGTGGGCGTCATGTCGGAGAACCGGCCCGAGTGGGCGATCTCCGACTGGGCCTGCCTCTGCGCCGGCCTCACCGACGTGCCCCAAGAACTCTACGAAGTCGCGGAGATCGACGGCGCAGGATCCTGGCGCAAGTTCCGCAACGTGACCTTGCCCATGCTCACGCCGACCATCCTATTCAATCTCGTGATGGGCCTCATCGCG
>CAYSAR010000085.1:0-9141 GCA_964428985.1 uncultured Gemmatimonadaceae bacterium
GGCGACGCGCTGCGCGCCGCGCTGCGGCCTGAGCGCTCCGGCGCGCCGCGCGTGCGCTGGCTCGAGATGCGCGCCGGCGAACGCAACGTCGGCGCGACGGCGGTGCCGCTCGACCTCGCGCCGCTTCTCCGCGAGGATCTCTTCCGGCGCGTCGAGACGGCGGTCGTCACGAGCGCGACGCTCGCGGTCGGCGATGGCTTCGACTTCATGACGAAGCGGCTCGGGCTCGACGACGAGCAGCTCGAGCCGGTGACGGCCTCGCTCGCGAGCCCCTTCGACTATCCGCGGCAGGCGATGCTGGCGATCCCGAGCGATTTCCCGGCGCCGAACGCGGATGCGGCCGCGCATTTCCGCCGCACGATCGACGCCGCGCACGACCTCATCGAGTGGTCGGGCGGGGGCGTCTTCCTTCTCTTCACGAGTCATCGCGACGTGCGCGAGACGGCGCGCCTCCTTCGCGAGCGCGGCGTCGAGGCGCGGCATCCGCTCGCCGTCCATGGCGAGGCGCCGCGCGACGACCTGCTGCGGCGCTTCCGCGAGCACGGCGATGCGGTGCTCATCGGCACGTCGAGCTTCTGGGAGGGCGTCGACGTGCCGGGGAACGCGCTGCGCGGGCTGCTCATCGCGCGCATCCCGTTCCGCGTGCCGAGCGAACCGATCACCGCCGCGCAGTGCGAGGCGATCGAGGCCGAGGGCGGCGACGCGTTCGCGAGTTACATGATCCCGCACGCGGCGCTGCGGCTCAAGCAGGGCTTCGGCCGCCTGATCCGCACCGCGACCGACCGCGGCGCGGTCGTCATCTGCGACCCGCGCGTCGTGACCAAGGGGTACGGCCGCCGACTGATCGAAGGCTTGCCGCCGGCGACGCGCATCCAAGGCCCGTGGGCGATGCTCCGCGAGGAGGTCGCCGCGTTCTACCGTAGTGGCGCCGGCGCGCCTCCCGGGCGTCCGATTGTGCAGCGGGACCGCGCTGACGGGGTAGATTGAGGCATGGCCCGTCCCGGGAAGATCGTCTGCGTCGGCCGGAACTACGTCGAGCACGCGAAGGAACTCGGCAACGAGGTCCCGGCGGAGCCGCTCGTGTTCTACAAGCCGGTGTCCTCGGTGATCGGCGACGGTGAACCGATCCGCATCCCGGCCGGCGTCGGACGCGTCGACTACGAAGGGGAAATCGGCGTCGTCATCGGGGAGCGGCTGCGCCGCGCCGAGCCCGAGCGCGCGCGCGCCGCGGTGCGCGGCGTGGTCGCCGTGAACGACGTCAGCGCGCGCGACCTCCAGAAGAGCGATGCGCAGTGGTGGCGCGCGAAGGGCTTCGACACGTTCTGCCCGATCGGCCCCGAACGACGCGTCGCGCCCGACTTGGAGGCGCTCGAGCTCGTCACGCGCGTAAACGGTGAGGTCCGCCAGCGGGGACATACCAAGGACATGGCCTATCCGATCGCCGACCTGCTCGCCTTCATCTCGCGCGCCATCACGCTCGAGCCGGGCGACGTCGTGGCGACGGGGACGCCGAGCGGCGTCGCCGCGCTCGGGCCCGATGACGTCGTCGAGGTCGAGGTCGTCGGGTGGAGCACGGTGCGCAACCCGGTCGTGATCGAGTCGTGAGACGCGACGCGAAGGGACCGTCGAGGCTCCGGCTCCTCCTGCCGCGGCAGGGCGGTGACCGCCGCGCGTCGGCGCTCGCGTTCGCCGTGCAGGTCGCGGTGATCGCCATCGTCGTGCCGTCGTTCGTCGTGCCCATCGCCGTCGACCTGCTGCGCGACGATTCCGGGCGCGTCGTGACGCCGGAGCGCATCAGCTTCGTGGTCGCGTTGCCGCCCGGCGACGGATCGCCCGAGGACACGCCGCGCGCTGGTGGCGATGGACGTGCGCCGGTCGCGGATCCCTCGCCCGCCGAGCCGCCTCCGCCGATCGCCGCGCCGGCGGAGGTGCCGACCGGAGTCCCCGCGGCGCCGCCCGCGGCCGAGCCCGATCCCGGTGGCGTCGGTCCGCTCACCGGCGGCGGCGGCCCGACGCAAGGCGTGCGGCCGTCGTTCAACGACCGCCGCATCTGGCTCCCGCACGCCGAGGTCATCTACGCGCCGGCCGTCCCGCTCACGCGCACCGACTCGATGCGCGTCGAGCTCGCCGAGCGCATCGTCGCGTTCGAGGACTCGCTGCGCCGCGCTTTGCCGGAGGGACGCGCGCCCGGCGACTGGACGTTCGACATCGGCGGCAAGAAGTACGGCATCGACCAGCGCATGATCCGCCTCGGCGACTTCTCGCTGCCGACGGCGCTGCTCGCGCTCATGCCGATGAACGTCCAGGGGAACCCGATGGCCCGCGAGCGCAACCTGCGCCTCGCGTCGATGCGTAGCGAGATCATGGAGCAGGCGAGCCGCGTGCAGCGCGACGACGAGTTCCGGCAGGCGGTGCGCGAGCTCCGGGCGCGCAAGGAGCGCGAGCGCCGAGAGGCGGCGGAGCGCGCGCAGCGGGACTCGACGCGGCCCTAACCGACGCTACGCGTCGTCATCCGGCCGCGGTGCGGTCATGCGGAAGACGCCACACAGCGGCCCCAACACCTCGAAGTCGTCGCCCGGCGCGAGCTCGATGTCGTCTCCGCCCGGCCGCGGCGAGCGGAATCGCAGGCGCGTGCCGCGCCGCTCGAGCGTGCGCGCGAGCACGCCCCCGCCGATGCGGACGACGACGGGCGCGTCCTCGTGCGCGCGCGCGCTCGGATGCACGAGCAGCAGGTCTCCGTCACGCACGGCGTGCGCCGGCGCGTCCTCGATCGACGCGCGCACGAGGAAGACGTCGTCGCCCGGAAGCAGCGAGCGATCGAGCGCGAGGTGATCCTCGGTGATCAGCGCGCGCGTCGGACCCGGCCGCACGACCGGCACCGGCTGCGTCCCCGTGCCGCCGGCGAATCCCTCGATCACGACGCCGCGCGAGCGGCCCGGCGAGCGACGGATGTAGCCCTTCGTCTCGAGCGAGGCGAGCAGGTCGGCGACCGTCTTCGTCGACGGGATGCGGAAGTGCCGCGCGATCTCGCGCACGCTCGGCTGGAACGTGTGCTCGGCGAGGAAGTCGATGAGGAAGTGCCAGAGCCGCCGTTCGACGACCGTGAGCGGTGCGCGGGGCGCGTCCACGGCGTCGGTCCGCGACCCGCTCAGGCCTTCACGTCGGCGAGCGTGCGCTCGGCCTGCGCGATGCGCGCGAGCGTGCGCGCGCGCCCGAGCGCGACCATCACGTCGAAGATGCCCGGCGAGACGGCGAGACCGGTGAGCGCGACGCGCAGCGGCTGGAAGAGCTTGCCGCCACCAACGCCGAGCCGCTCGGCGAGCGCGCGCAGCGCCTCCTCCATCGCGACCGGTTCCCATTGCGTCGGCGCGAGGCCCTCGAGTTCCGCGCGCGTCGCGGCGAGCAGCGTCCGCGTCGCCGCGCTGTCCTTCCACTGCTTCGCGACCGCCGCGTCGTCGTACGTGATCTCGTCGCGGAAGTAGGGCGCCGCCTGCGTCACGATGTCGTCGACGAGGCGCGAGCGCACGCGGAGCAGGTCGAGGAGCTTGAGGTACCACTCGCGACGCGCCGCGAGATCCTCGGCTGTCGCGAGTCCCGCCTGCACGAGCAGGGGCGTGACGCGCGGTTCGAGTTCCTCGAGTGGGATGCGCGAGAGGTGCTGGCCGTTCATCCACTCGAGCTTCTTCGGGTCGAACACCGACGCCTTGCGCAGCAGCTTCTCCTCGCTGAACGCCTGCACGAGCTCGTCGAGCGTCATGACCTCCTCGAACTCGCCGCCCGGCGACCAGCCGAGCAGCGCGAGGAAGTTGACCATCGCCTGCGGCAGGATGCCAAGATGCTGGTAATCGCCGACGGCGGTCGCGCCATGCCGCTTGCTGAGCTTCTTGCCGTCCGTGCCGTGGATCATCGGCAAGTGGGCGAAGCGCGGGAGTGGTGCGCCGAGCGCGCGATAGAGCAGGATCTGCTTCGGCGTGTTGGAGATGTGATCGTCGCCGCGCATGACGAGTGTCACGCGCATCGCGATGTCGTCGGAGACGACGGCGTGATTGTAGATCGGCGTGCCATCCGACCGGAGGATGACGAAGTCCTCGATGTCCTTGTTCGGGAACGCGATGCGCTCGTGAACGAGGTCGTCCCACGCCGTCTCGCCCTCGGGGACGCGGAAGCGGATCACGAACGGCGTGCCGGCCGCGACGCGACGCTCGACCTCGGCCTGGTCGAGGCGGTCGCAGCGGCGATCGTACTTGAACGCCTCCTTCGCCGCCTGCGCGGCGGCGCGGCGTTCGTCGAGCTCGGCCGGCGTGCAGAAGCAGCGATAGGCGTGGCCTTCGGCGAGCAGGCGCTCGGCGTCGGCACGATGGCGCTCGAGGTTCGCGCCCTGGAAGACAACCTCCTCGTCCCAGTCGAGGCCGAGCCACCGAAGGCCCTCGAAAATCGCGCGCGTCGACTCGTCGGTGGATCGCGCCTTGTCGGTGTCCTCGATGCGAAGGAGGAACGTGCCGCCGGTCTTGCGCGCGAGGAGCCAGTTGAAGAGCGCCGTGCGCGCGCCGCCCACGTGGAGGTATCCCGTGGGGGAGGGAGCGAAGCGAAGGCGTTCGGTCGACATCAGCGGAATGGGCGGAATGAAGCGAGCCCGCCGGGCGACGAGAGCCGGCGGGCCCGTGGTTCGGACAACGGAGACGGAGGGATTCGAACCCTCGATACGGGTTTAACCCCGTATAACGGTTTAGCAAACCGCCGCCTTCAGCCTCTCGGCCACGTCTCCAACGAACGTCCCACGCGGACGGAGCCGCGCGCGGGAACACGCAATCTCGCCGGATGGAGGGGTTCGAACAAGTGAGCGGGCAGGGTGGGATTCGAACCCACGAGACCCTTGCGGGCCTGCCGGTTTTCAAGACCGGAGCATTCAACCGCTCTGCCACCTGCCCTCGTCTCGTGCGTAATCTCGCATCGCGAACGGTGTGCGAGAAGAGAGACCAGGAAAGAAGACCGACGACACGAGTCGCGGGGAATGGTGCTCGATGCCCGGTGCGAGGGAGGAGGCGGGGCGGGACCTCGCACCGGGCACACTGCATCATTCCGCGCGACTCGCGTCGCCGGGCATTCCCTTCATCTCTCTTCCGGCACCACTCCCGCATCCCGCATCATCGGGCCTTTCGGAAGGTCAGATTGACCCGAAACGCTCCCAGCAAAGGATGCTCTCCCTTCTTCAGCGTGAGTATCCCATGGTACGCCAGCCGCGACGGCCCTCCCCACACGACGACATCCCCATGCTCGAGCGGGATCTTCCGTTTCGGGTCGTCACGCCGCAGGCCGCCGAACTGGAAGGTCGCTGGCAAGCCGAGTGAGACCGAGACGATCGGCGCGTCGAGGTCCTTCTCGTCCTTGTCCTGATGGAGCGAGAGCTTCGCGCCCGGTTCGTAGCGATTGATCAGGCACCCGTCCGGGTCGAACGACGGGTACCCGCCGACGCCGGCGGCGCGTCTCGCGAGGTCGCGCAGCACGGCTGGCATCGGCGGCCACGGCTTCCCGCTCTCGGGGTCGATCGGGTCGTAACGATAACCGCGCCGGTCGGTCACCCAACCGACGTCGCCGCAGTTCGTCATTGCGACCGACATCACGTGCCCGCCGGGCGTCGTCATGCGCCGGAATGGCGCCTCGGCGACGACGGCGTCGATCGCGCGGAGCACGTCTGCTTCCTCCTCGGCGACGAAGCCGCGGAGGAGTGTGGCGCCTGGGGCCAGCGTCTCCGCCGGCTCATCGAATCGGAGCTTCATGGGTCACCGTCCTGTCGCGGAACGACCGTCGTGTCCGCATGATTCGTCAAGCAGATGATTCTACACAGCGGCGGTCGCCCGAGATGAGGACCAAGCTCCAGCACCCTGCCACCGCCGCAGGGAAGAGGATCGTCGTCGTCGTTGGGGCTGGGTTCGCGGGCCTCAATGTCGCGAAGCGGCTCGCGAACAACTCGGACCTGCACGTCCTCCTGCTCGACCGGCGGAATCATCACCTCTTCCAGCCGCTGCTCTACCAAGTCGCGACGGCCGGCCTGAATCCCGCCGACATCGCCGTCGCGATCCGCGCGCAGTTCCGCGATACGCCCAACGTCGACGTACACCTCGGCCATGTCGACGGCGTCGACCTCACGCGTCGCGTCGTGCTCGCCGGCCCCTACGAGATCGCCTACGACTATCTCGTCGTCGCGACGGGGGTGACGCACAGCTACTTCGGCAACGATCACTGGGAACCGTTCGCCCCCGGTCTCAAGACGCTCGAGCAGGCGACCGAGATCCGGCGCCGCCTCCTCTCCGCGTTCGAGTACGCCGAGAACGAACCCGATCCGGAGAAGCAGCGCCAGGCGATGACGTTCGTCATCGTCGGCGCGGGCCCGACCGGCGTCGAACTCGCGGGTGCGATCGCCGACATCAGTCGCACGGTCATGGTCGCCGACTTCCGGCGCATCGACCCGTCGAAGGCGCGCGTGCTGCTCCTCGAAGGCGCCCCGCGCGTGCTCGGTGCGTTCCCCGAGGAGCTCTCGGCCCACGCCGAGGCGGACCTGACCGCGCTGGGCGCCGAAGTGATGACGAACGCGAAGGTCGATGAGATCACCGAGCGTGGCGTGCGCATCGGCGACCAGTGGATCGACTCGCGGACGGTCTTCTGGGCCGCCGGCGTGAAGGCGTCGCCATTCGCGTTCACGCCCGAGGTGCCGCGCGACCGCGCTGGGCGCGTGAAGGTCGAACCGGACCTCTCGGTGCCGGGGCATCCCGAGGTCTTCGTCGCCGGCGACATGGCGGCGGCGTTCCTCCCCGACGGCACGACGCCGGTGCCCGGTGTCGCGCCGGCGGCGATCCAGGCAGGCGCGCACGTCGCGCGCACGATCCGCACCGACCTCGAACGGCGCGAACGCAAGCCCTTCCGGTACTTCGACAAGGGCACGATGGCGACGATCGGCAAGAGTCGTGCGGTCGCTGTCATCGGACGGCTCCGCATGGCCGGCTTCCTCGCGTGGGCCGCGTGGCTCTTCATCCACGTGTACTATCTCATCGGCTTCAAGAACCGGCTCGGCGTCATGTGGACCTGGGTCTGGAGCTATCTCTTCTCCAAGCGCGGCGCGCGCCTCATCACCGAGCGCGAGTGGCGACTTCGAGGCGAACCCTGACCCGCCCATGAAGCTGCTCGGCATCCACCACCTCACCGCCGTCTCGGCGCGCATCCGCGCGAACCATCGCTTCTACACGCAGGTGCTCGGCATGCGCCTCGTGAAGCGATCGGTGAATCAGGACGACGTCAGCGCCTACCACCTGTTCTACGCGGACGCCGTCGGCTCGCCCGGCAGCGATCTCACGTTCTTCGATTGGGACGTGCCGCCCGAGCGGCGCGGCGCGCACGCGATCACGCGGACGAGCCTGCGCGTGAGCGGGGCGGGGACGTTCGACTACTGGGTCGATCGGCTGCGCGATCATGGTGTGCGCATGGACGAGGTCGTCGAGCGGGATGGCCGTCGCACGCTCGACTTCGAGGATCCCGAAGGACAGCGTCTCGCGCTCGTCGACGACGGCGGCGCCGGCCCCGCGCATCCCTGGGACCGCAGTGCGGTGCCGGCAGCGCATCAGGTCCGCGGCTTGGGGCCGATCGTCATGACCGTGCCGCAGCTCGAGCCGACCGACATGGTGCTGCGGCGGGTCGCGTCGATGCGATCGGTGCGCTCGTATGCCGACCCGACGTCGCCGAAGCACACCGTACATGTGTACGAGATGGGCGATGGTGGCGCCGGCGCCGAGCTGCATGTGGCGGTGCGCCCCGACCTGCCACCGGCGCGTCCGGGGGCGGGCGGCGTGCATCACGTGGCGTTCCGCTCGAACGATGCGGACTACGACGCGTGGGCCGACCGGCTGAACACGCTCGGCGTGCCGAACAGCGGCAAGGTCGACCGCTTCTGGTTCCGCAGCCTGTACTTCCGCGAACCGAATGGCGTGCTCTTCGAGATCGCGACCGAGGGGCCGGGCTTCGGCGTCGACGAGGACATGGCGACGCTCGGCGAGAAGGTCGTGCTGCCACCCTTCCTCGAGCACCGGCGCGAGGCGCTCGTCGCGAACCTCAAACCGATCGACTGACGTTAGGTTGGCAGCATGAAGACACGACGCATCGGCTCGCTCGAGGTCTCGGTCGTCGGCCTCGGCTGCAACAACTTCGGCCCGCGTCTCGACGAGGCCGGCTCGCGGGCGGTGATCCACGCCGCGCTCGACGAGGGCATCACGCTCTTCGACACCGCGGACATTTACGGCACCGGGCTCAGCGAGGAGTACATCGGTCGCGCGCTGGGCTCGCGCCGCGACGCGGTCGTGATCGCCACGAAATACGCGAAGCCGATGGGAGGCGACAGGCACGGCGCGCATCCGGCGTACATCCGGCGCGCGGTCGAGGATTCGCTGCGCCGGCTGCGGACCGACCGGATCGACCTCTACCAGCAGCACGAGTGGGATACCGACGTGCCGATCGCGGAGACGCTCGGCGCGCTGACCGAGCTCGTGCGGGCGGGGAAGGTGCGCGAGGTCGGGAACTCGAACTTCTCGGCGGCGCAGTTGCTCGAGGCGGATCGCGCGGCGGTCGAGGGAGGCGGCGCGCGATTCCTGAGCGTGCAGGATCGATACTCGCTGCTGCATCGCGAGCCGGAGCGCGAGGTGCTCGCGACGTGCGACCGGATCGGCGCGGCGTTCCTGCCGTACTATCCGCTCGCGTCAGGGTTGCTGACCGGCAAGTACCGCGCGGCGGCGCCGGTGCCGGCGGGAACGCGCATCACGAAGCGGGGAATCAAGCCCGACGAAGTGGACCAACTCGAGCGTGTCGACGCGCTCCGCGCGTTCGCCGAGTCGCGGGGGCACACGCTGCTCGAGCTTGCGTTCTCGTGGCTGTTGATGCGGCCGCAGGTCGCGTCGGTGATCGCCGGGGCGTCCACGCCGACACAAGTGGCTGCGAACGTACGCGCTGCGTGGTGGATGCTGAGCGATGCGGAGATGGGCGAGGTGAATCGGATCACTCGGTGATGCGGGGTGCGGGGGTGGACTCGAGATTCGATGGGTGATGCGGGGTGCGGGGGTGGACTCGAGATTCGAAGAGTGATGCGAGATGCGAGAGGCG
>CAYSAR010000086.1:0-9071 GCA_964428985.1 uncultured Gemmatimonadaceae bacterium
CGAGCGCCGTCGGCTTGAGCTGCGCGAAGAGTTGCGCGAGGTCCTCCTTCGGCGGCAGCGTCGACGCTTCCTCCAGCCCCTGGAGCAGCTGGTTCAGCGCGTCGGGATGGCTCAACCGCTCCGGGAGGCGGCCGAGCCGCTCGCGGTCGACCGGGCGCAGCTCGCGCGCGCGCTGCATCGTCCCCTCGAGCTCGCGCAGCAGGAACGCGACCGTCGAGAACTGGCCGGCGCTGAGCAGGTGCAGCACCAACGCCTCGAGGTCGCCCCCGACCTCCTCACGCACGAGCGGGTCGACCTGGAGCTCGAAGATGTCGAGCAGCGCGCAGAGCACGAGCAGGCGCAGGTCGAGCGCGTACTCGCGCGACGTCTCCTGCCGCAGGTACTCGATCTCGTTCGGGTCGAGGAAGTAGAGCGTGGAGTCGAAGTCCTCCATGCGCACGACACCGGGACGCGGCGGCGCGCCCTCGCCGGCGGTGCCCTGCTCCACCTCCTGCCTCGCTTCCTCGATCGCCTGGCGCGGCGGCTCGAACTCCGTGCCGGCCGGCGCCGGCCAGCGGCCCGCCTCGGCGTTCGTGTCGAGCGCCTGCGTCGGGTCGTGCACCTCGACGTACCGATAGCGCAGCAGCTGGAAGTCGGTCTCCCAGAGGATCGTGAGGAGGTCGTCCTCGTGCGGCTGCGCGCGACGCACCCGCGGGATGATCGCGAGGAACCGCTCGAGCTCCTCGTCCTCGAAGCCCGGCAAGAGCGCGAGCTCGCGCAGGCCGTCCTTGAACAGCAACCATGGCAGGCTGTCGCCGCCCTTCTCGGGATGCGAGTGCACCGGCACGCCGTACCACTTGAGCTGCGTGTCGGTCACTTGGAAGACGAGACTCCCCGTCTGCTCCCAGATCGGGGCGAACGCCGCGCGCACGTTCTCGAGCGCCTTCAGGTAGGTCGGGTTGTTGTGCATGTACAGCTGGTGCGCCTTCACGGCCTTGTCGAGGAGCTTGAGCATGTCCTCGACGATGACCGGGGGCATCGGCGGCGCCTCGAGTCCCTCCTGCACCTGGTCCGGCGCCGTCACCCTGCGACCTCCGCGAAGCCCGGCATCGCGGCGACCTGCGCGACGTCCTTGTCGCCGCGGCCGCTCAGGCAGAGCAGCACGGCATCCTCCGACGTCCATCGCCCCTTCGCGCCGGCGATCCATGCGACCGCGTGCGACGTCTCGAGCGCCGGGATGATGCCCTCGAGGCGGCTCAACATGCGGAAGCCCTCGAGCGCCTCGTCATCGGTGACCGAGACATACCGCGCGCGACCCGAATCCTTGAGCCACGCATGCTCGGGTCCCACGCCCGGATAGTCGAGGCCCGCCGAGATCGAGTGCGCGGGATGCACCTGCCCCTGCGCGTCCTGGAGCAGGTAGCTCAGCGTGCCATGCAGCACGCCCGGCGCACCCTTCGTGAGCGACGCCGAGTGCCGTTCGGTGCCGAGCCCCTCGCCCGCCGCCTCCACGCCGACCAGCTCGACGGCGCGATCCTCGACGAACGCGTGGAAGATCCCCATCGCGTTCGACCCGCCGCCGACGCAGGCGACGACTGTCCTCGGCAGGCGCCCCGCCTGCTCGAGCATCTGCGCGCGCGCCTCACGGCCGATGAGCGCCTGGAAGTCGCGCACCATGCGCGGATAGGGCGCCGGACCCACCACCGAACCGATGATGTAGTGCGTCGTGTCGACCGTCGTGACCCAGTCGCGGATCGCCTCGCTCGTCGCGTCCTTGAGCGTGCGCGTCCCCGACGTGACGGGCACGACCGTCGCGCCGAGGAGCCGCATGCGGAAGACGTTGAGCTGCTGGCGCCGCATGTCCTCCTCGCCCATGTACACGACGCACTCGAGGCCGAGGCGCGCGCAGACGGTCGCCGTCGCGACGCCATGCTGCCCCGCGCCCGTCTCGGCGATGATGCGACGCTTCCCCATGCGCTTCGCGAGCAGCGCCTGTGCGAGCGCGTTGTTGACCTTGTGCGCGCCGGTGTGGTTCAGGTCCTCGCGCTTGAGCCAGACCGACGCGCCGACGACCGTGGAGAGACGCGGCGCCTCGGTGAGCGGCGTCGGCCGTCCGACATAGGTGCGCAGCAGGTGCGAGAGGTCGGCCGTGAACGCCGGGTCGGCGAGCGCCGACGCGAGCGCCGCCTCGAGCTCATCGAGCGCGGGGATCAGCGTCTCGGGGACGTAGCGTCCGCCGAAGGTACCGAACCGGCCTGTCGCGACCTGCGTCATCACTCCTCGTCTGTGGCCGCCCGCGCGACGTCGGCGAATGCGCGCATGCGGTCGTGGTCCTTGATGCCCGGCGCCACTTCGACGCCGGACGAGACGTCGACGACATCCGGGCGCGCGCGACGCACCGCCTCGCCGACGTTCCGATCGGTAAGCCCCCCGGCGAGCACGACGCGTGCACCGCGCGCGCGCAACGCGGCGGCCCCCGGCGCGATCGCGCCCCAGTCGAGCGCGACGCCGGTGCCGCCGAGCTGGCCTTCGACGCGCGCGTCGAGCACGATCGCATCGGCGGCTGCCGCGACCTCCTCGGCGCCGGGCGGGACCGGCGCGCCCGGCGGCACGCGTAGCACGACCCAGATGCCACCGCCGAAGAGGGACCGCAGCCGCCCGACATCCTCCGCCGAGCCGCCGCCGTGCAATTGTACCACATCGACACGGCTCGCGTGGGCGACGCGCGCGACCTCGTCGATCCCCTGTGCGCCGAACACGCCGACGCGGCCGATGTCCGTGCCGCGCAGCGGCTCGAACACCTCGCGGGCGCGCCGGGTGGTGACGAGCCGCGGCCCGCCGGCGAAGATCACGCCCGCGTAGCGCGCCGCGAGTTCCAGCGCGATCGCCGAGTCCTCCGGACGCGTGAGGCCACAGAACTTGAGATCAGCCACGGCGCATCCCGGTGCGCGGGACGCCAGTGAGCGCGCGCAGCGCTCGGCGCACGTCGCTCGAACCGGAGAGCACCGATCCGACGAGCGCGGCGTCGGCGCCGAGTGCGGCCGCGCGCTCGACATCGGCGCGGTCGCGCACGCCGCTTTCATAGACGGTGATGCGATCGCGTGGGACCCGCGGGATGAGGCGCGCCCCGACTTCGGGTTCGATGACGAGCGTCTCCAGGTCACGATTGTTCACGCCGATGATCGCGCCGGGCACGGCGAGCGCGACCTCGAGCTCCGCTTCCGACCGCACCTCGGCGAGCACGTCGAGGCCGAGCGCGCCAGCGTCCGCCGCGAGTGCGACGAGGCGATCGGGCTCGAGCGCGCGCGCGATGAGCAACACCGCGCTCGCGCCGGCAAGGCGCGCCTCGACGAGTTGGACGCGATGCGTGATGAAGTCCTTCCGGAGCAGCGGCAACCGCGTCGCGGCGTGCGCCGCCTCGATGTCGGCGAGCGAACCGCCGAAGCGCTCCGGCTCGGTGAGCACCGACACGGCCGCGGCGCCGGCCTCGTCATATGCTTTCGCCTGTGCGGCCGCGTCGAGCCCGGCGTTGATCTCCCCCTTGCTCGGTGACCGGCGCTTCACCTCGGCGATGATCGCGACCGCGGCGCCGGCCGGACCGGCGAGCGCCCGGGCGAACGAGCCGGCGACCGCCGGCGTCAGCCGCGCCTCGAGCTCGGGCAGCCGACGAGCGGACTCCACGGCGCGCGCCTCGGAGGCGCGCGTCAGCTCGCCGAGCGGGCCGGTCGGAGGTGACCACCGATCAGCCGTTCGCAGAACGACTTGTGGTTCGGCCAATGTTCGGATACCGTTACTTCGGGTACTGTTCGGGAGTCAGTATTCCGACCACCAAACCGGGGCCACGATGCCGCTCACGAAACGCCAGCGACAGATCCTCGACTACCTGACGAGCTACGCCAGCGAGCACGGCTATGCGCCGAGCTTCGAGGAGATCGCCGGGCAGTTCAACTATAACTCGCTGGCGACCGTCCACGAACACCTGAGCAACCTCGAGCGCAAGGGTTACATCAAGCGCTCATATAATGAGAGCCGGGCGATCGAGATCCTGCCGTCGGACGTGTTCCCGAAGGCGATCGAGTTGCCCGTCCTCGGTGCGGTTGCGGCGGGCGTGCCGATCGAGGCGTTCGAGACGCAGGAGACGATCGCGGTCCCCGACGACTTCGTGCGGCGCGCCGGGAACCACTACGTGCTGAAGGTCCGTGGGAACTCGATGATCGAGGACCACATCAGCGACGGGGACTATGTCGTCGTGCACGACCGCCCGGCGGCGGACAACGGCGAGATGGTCATCGCGATGCTCGACGACGCGGGGGCGACGGTGAAGCGCTACTACCGCGAGCGCGACGGCCGCGTGCGGCTCCAGCCGGCGAACGCGACGATGGCGCCGATGTACTTCCAGGAAGACCAGGTCCGCGTGCAGGGTATCGTCGTCGGGGTCATGCGCCGGTATTAGCGCGAGGCAGCGGTCGCGCGACGGAGTCGGCCGAGCGCGTCCCAGCCCTTCCCGGCGGCGAGTGCGGCCTTCGCCAGCGCGAGCCCTTCACCCATCGAGCCCCCGAGGCCGGCCACATAGAGCGCCGCCCCGGCATTGAGCAGCACCGCCGCCTCCGCCCCGCGGGGGCCTTTGCCGAGAAGGACCCGCTCGATCACCTGCGCGTTCTGCGCCGGGTCGCCTCCGGCGAGGTCGTCCTTTTCGATGCGCGTGAAGCCGAGCCGCTCCGGGTCGATCGTCCACCGCTTGAACTCGCGTCCGCGCAGCTCGATCACGCGCGTCGGGCCGAGCGGCGAGACCTCGTCCATGCCGGGTTCGCCATGCACGACGAGCGAGTGCACCGTACCGAGCTCGGCGAGTGCGCCGGCGATGAGCTCGAGCCGCGCGGGGTCGGCGACGCCAATCACCTGACGCCCCGCGAGCGCCGGGTTCGCGAGGGGGCCGAGCAGGTTCATGACCGTGTGCACCGCGATCTCGCGCCGCACCGGGCCCACATGCCGCATCGCCGGGTGCATCGTCGGCGCGAACATGAAAACGATCCCCGCCTCCTCGAAGACGCCGCGCATCTTCGCGACCGGCACGTCGACCGGGCAGCCGAGCGCTTCCAGGACGTCGGCGCTCCCCGAGCGCGACGTGAACGAGCGGTTGCCATGCTTCGCGATGCGCGCGCCGGCGCCGGCGGCGAGCAGCGCCGCCGCGGTCGAGATGTTGAACGTCGTCACGGCACCGCCGCCGGTGCCGCAGGTGTCGACGAGGTCATCCGGGCGGTCGAGCTCGAGCTTGGCCATCGCCTCGCGCAGCGCGCGCGCCGCCCCCGCGACCTCGGTCGCCGTCTCGCCGCGCACGCGGAGCCCCATGAGCAGCGCCCCCATCTGTGCCGGCGTCGCCTCTCCCGACATCACGATGCCGAACGCCGTCGCGGCCTGCGCTCCGGAAAGCGCCTCTCCCGTCGCGAGCGTGCGGAGGATCGCCTGGAGGTCGTTCGGGCTACTGCTCACGCATGGTGCCGAGCAACCGCTCCGGGAGCCGGGCCTCCGACGCGATCAGGGAGATCACGAGCCCGAGCATGCGCACGCGCTCGACGTCCTCCTCGACGAACAGCCCGCGCTGCGCGCGGTTCGTCAGGTTCACGACGCCGACGAGCTCGCCATGGAGCACGAGCGGGAACGAGATGAACGAGCCGCTCGTGAGGTACTCGTCGCCGAGCAGCGGCTGCGCCTTCGCCTCGAGCGCGTCGACGACGAGCATCGGCTCGCGCTTCTGGGCGACGCGGCCGGCGACGCCCTCGCCGATCGCGATGACCTTGCCGAGGTGCACGTGCGGCGCGAGCCCGCGCGCCGCCGCGAGGTAGAGCGAATCGGGCTGCGCGGTGCGCAGGAAGAGCGAGCAGCGCAGCGCCTGCATGTCGTCGCCGACGAGCGAGAGCAGCCCCTCGGCGAGGCGGCGCGAGTCCTTCGTCTCGGCCGCGAGCGTCATGACGCGGTCGAGCAAGTAGAGCGTGCGCGTGCGCTGGCGCAGCGCCTCGCTGCGGCGATGCAGCTCGATGTGCGCCTGCTCGAGTTGGCCGATTGACGCCGTGAGCTGGTGCTCGAGCGCGGCGAGGCGACGGAGCGTGCGGCGCGACTCCTCGGCGCGGCGCGCCTCGTCCTTCTCGCGCGCGAGCGCCGCGGCCGGATCCTCGACCGGTTCGCTGCCGGGGAGCGGCGTGTGCTTCGCCGTCTCGAGTTGCGCCTCGAGCTGGGAGAGCCGCTGCACGTACTCGCCGTGCACGCGCTGCGTGACCTCCTCGAGCGTGCGCACCGCTTCCTGCCGCGCCTCGCGGTCGGTGAAGCGCGCGAACGCGAGCTCGAAGAGCGCGACGAGCGGCCCGAGGCGCTCGATCGCGCGCGTGCCGAAGACGCGGCGCGGCTCGGCGAGCGTGACGATCGCCGAGAGCTGGCCATCGACGCGGATGCCCCGCACGGCGAGCGAGGCGCCGTCGTCGAGCGGCGGGAGGCGCAGCAGGCGCGCGTACGCCGCCGGCTCCTCGGAGAGGTCCGCGAACGTGCCGCCCTCCTGCACGACGCGCAGCGCGGTGCGCGGCAGCTGCTCGAGCGAGGTCTCGAGCGTCATGCGCTCGACGCGCCCGTCGGTCACGACAAGACGCTCGCGCAGGAGCCCGATGCGGTGGTCGTACGCGAGGAAGCCGACGGAGGCGTCGCGGTCGGATTCCGCGAGGGCGCCGGCGAGGGCGACAAGAGCCGTGTCGAGGTCGGTCGCCGCGCCGAGCGCGTGCGCGAGTGATGTGAACGTGCGAGCGGTCATTGAGTGGGCAAGCGGCCATCACGCGCGGCGCGCGAAGAGGGGAAGCTCGCCCCGCGACGGGCTCCATGTCAATCGACGTTCCTTGAACTCGCCTCTCGCGGTCGGTAGCTTTCCGGAGTGGCGGAGCGCTCCCTCCAGCTGGTCCTGCACTACGATGGCCACGCGTTCGCGGGCTGGCAGGTCCAACCGGCGCAGCGCACCGTGCAGGGAGTGCTCGAGGCGGCGCTCGCGAGCTTCTGCGGGGACGGCGATCGCGTGCGCGTCACGGGAGCGGGACGGACGGATGCCGGCGTCCATGCGCGCGGCCAGGTCGCCGGCATCACGGTCGGCGAACGCTGGACGGCGGAGAAGATGCGGCGCGTGCTGAACGACAAGCTGCCCGATGACCTGTGGGTCGCGGCCGCGCGCGAGATGCGGCCCGGTTTCCACGCGCGCTACGATGCCGTCGATCGTCGCTACAGTTACACCGTCGGGCTCGGGGATGACGCGGCGTCGCCCTTCCGGCGACGATGGGCGCTCCCTTGGGACGCAGGTGCGCGGCCCCTCGACCGCCAGGCGCTCGATTGGTGCGCGGCGCGGACGATGGGCACGCATCGTTTCTGGGGGTTCGCGGTGCGCGGCACGGCGCCCGAGGGTGACGATCATGCGTGCACGGTGCGGCTCGCACGGTGGCGCGACGCCGAGCCCGCGCGCGGCGAGGGCCTCGTGTTCGACATCGCGGCGAACCGGTTCCTGCACCACATGGTGCGGTTCCTCGTCGGCACGATGCTCGAGGTCGCGAGCGGCGCGCGCCCGCGCGAGGAGTTCGCGGCCTTGCTCGACGCCGATCGCAACGACGAGGTCTCCCCGCCGGCGCCGCCGGAGGGGCTCTGCCTCGAGGAAGTCACGTATCCCGACGACCTGTACCTGACCCGCTGACGATGCGCATCTATCTCGCGACGGTCGCTGCCGACGACATCCGCTGGGCGAAGGATGCCGGGCTGCTCGACGGCATCGTCGCGACGCCGGCGGTACTCGCCGCCGAGCTGCCGCACGCCGACCCTCGCGAGGTCATCGCCGAGGTCGCCGAGCGCGACACCCTGCCGGTCTTCGCGAGCGTCGCGTCACTCGATGCCGCCGAGATCGTGCGCGGCGCGAAGGCGCTCGCGAAGCTCGCCGAGCACCTCGTCGTCGCGATCCCCTTCGTCGAGGACGCCCTCCCCGCGCTGCGCACGCTCTCGCGCAGCGGCACGCGCTGCGCCGCGACGCTCGTGCACTCCGTCGCGCAGGGCCTCCTCGCCGCGCACGCCGGCGCGTCGCTCGTCGTCGTCGCCGTCGATGCGCTCGAGGCCGTCGGCCAGCCCTCCGACCACGTGCTGCGCGGCCTGCGCGACGCGTTCGATCGTGAAGCCGTCGAGTGCGATGTCGTCGCGGCGGGTCCCGGCAGCGCGCAGCGCCTCGCCGAGGTCGCCGCCGCCGGCGCCGATGCCGTCGTCGTCACGCCGGCGCAGCTGCGCTCCTTCCTCCAACACCCGCTCACCGATCGCGGCGTCGACCGTTTCCTCGGTGACATCAGCCGGCGCGCGAAGCCGCGCCGCGCCCGGTGACCCGCGCGATGCGACTCACCGTCCGCACCACGGCGCTCGCCCTCTTCGCCGCGCTCGCCGCCTGCGAGGGTGCGTCGCCCGAGCCCTCGGTCGCGCAGGCGCCCCCCGCGCAGCTCCCGCGCATCGACCCCTCGCCACGCGCGATCGACCAGTCCCGCCGGACCGCGATCACCGAGGCCGTCGCGCGCGTCGCGCCCGCCGTCGTCACCGTGCAGACCGAGCGGGTGCAACGCGTCGCCGCGTCACCGATCGACATCTTCTTCGGCGCTCGCTCCGGCGAGCAGGTCGCCGCCGGCATCGGCTCGGGGTTCATCGTGCGCGAGGACGGCGTCATCGTCACGAACGCGCATGTCGTCGCCGGCGCGTCACGGGTCTTCGTCGCGATGCGCGACGGCACCACGTACCCCGCGACCGTCGTCGGCGAGGACGAGCTCAACGACCTCGCCGTGCTGCGCATCGAGGCGAAGGGACTCCCCACTGCCCCGCTCGGCACCTCGCGCGGTCTCATGATCGGCGAGTGGGTCGTCGCGATCGGCAACCCGTACGGCTTCCTCCTCGGCAACTCGGAACCGAGCGTGACCGCAGGCGTCGTCTCCGGTGTCGGGCGCAACCTCACCGGGCGCGGTGACGGCCCCGGTGTCTACGTCGACATGATCCAGACCGACGCGTCGATCAACCCCGGCAACTCGGGCGGCCCGCTGATCAACGCG
>CAYSAR010000087.1:0-9049 GCA_964428985.1 uncultured Gemmatimonadaceae bacterium
ACTTCTTCCCTTCCTTGATGAGTCCCATCGCGACGCCGGCGACGGCGCCCTTGAGCGGGATGCCGGCGTCGAAGCAGGCGAGCGAGCCGCCGCAGACCGACGCCATCGACGACGAGCCGTTCGACTCGAGTACGTCGGAGACGATGCGGATCGTGTAGGGGAACTCCTCGAACGGCGGCAGCACGCCCTGGATCGCGCGCTCGGCCAGGTTGCCGTGGCCGATCTCGCGGCGGCTCGTGCCGCGCATCGGGCGCACCTCGCCGGTGGAGAACGGCGGGAAGTTGTAGTGCAGCATGAACGACTTGGTGGTCTCCTTCGGGTCGTCGATGCTGTCGAGGCGCTGCACGTCGTTCGCGGTGCCGAGCGTCGCGGCGACGAGCGCCTGCGTCTGGCCGCGCGTGAAGAGCGCCGAGCCGTGGGCGCGCGGGAGCACGCCCGTGTCGATCGAGATCGGACGGACCTCGTTCGGCTTTCGGCCGTCGACGCGGAGGCCGGTGCCGAGCACCTGGCCGCGCAGCGTGTTGTACTCGATGTCGTCGAGCACCGGCCCGACGTGCGGCACCTGCTCGAGCGTCAGCGCGGTCGCCATCTCCTCCTTCACCGCCTGCTTCACCGCCTCGACGGCCTGGACGCGCGTCGCCTTGTCCTTCTGGTTGATCGCGGTGTCGATGCGCGCCTGCGCCGCCTTCGTCACCGCCTCGCTGACCTCGGCCGGGATCTCGGACTTGGTCCACGCCATCTTCTCGACCTTCACCTTCTTGAGGAGCTCCTCCTGCATCGCGATGAGCTCCTTGATGCCGCGCTGCGCGATGCCGAGGCCCTCGACGACGTCATCCTCGCTGACCTCGAGGGCACCGCCCTCGACCATCATGATGGAGTCGGCCGAGCCGGCGACGACCATGTCGAGGTCGCTGAACTCGAGCGCCTGGAAGGTCGGGTTGAGGAGCCACTTGCCCTCGACGCGGCCGAGGCGCACGCCGGCGATCGGGCCGGCGAAGGGGATCTTGCTCGCGTTCAGCGCGAAGCTCGCGGCGAGGAGGCCGAGCACGTCGGCGTCGTTCTCCTGGTCCGCCGAGATGATGTAGATGTAGACCTGGACCTCGTTCTGGAAGCCCTCGGGGAAGAGGGGCCGGATCGAGCGGTCGATGATGCGCGCCGAGAGGATCTCCTCGTCGCGCGGACGGCCTTCCCGCTTGATGAAGCCGCCCGGGATCTTGCCGGCGGCGTAGGTCTTCTCGCGGTACTCGACGAGGAGCGGGAAGAACGGGAGGGTGCTCTTCTTGTCGCTGACGGTGACGGCGGCGAGCACCATCGTGTCGCCGAACTGGACGAGCGCGCTGCCGGCGGCCTGCTTGGCCATGCGCCCGGTCTCGATGACGAGGGGGCGGCCGGCGAAGGTCCGCTCGAGGCGATGCATCATTTGTCTGGTCCTGGTGCTGGTACACGAAGCGCGCGATCCGCTTCAGTGCGGTCGCGCGCTCGTGTGGGGTGATGCGCTAGTAGCGCAGGCCGAGGTCGGCGATGAGCTTCCGATACGCGTCGACGTCGGTCTTCTTGAGGTAATCCAGGTGGCGCCGGCGCTTGCCGACCATCTTGAGGAGCCCACGGCGTCCGTGGTGGTCCTTGTGGTGGGTGCGGAAATGCTCCGTGAGGTAGTTGATACGCTCAGTGAGGACCGCGACCTGCACCTGTGACGAGCCCGTATCGGTCTCGTGTTGGCGATGCTGCTCGATCGCCGCCGACTTGACGAACGCCATCCCTGATTTCCTTGCCTGCGCTGCGCAGTGCTGTGATGAATGCGGATTCTGTTGTAGCAAGGGAACTTACCTGCGGTTTGGCCCCCTGTAAAGGGGCCTTTAGGACCCGAACAGCCCCCCTACGATCCGCTTGATGTCGTTGAACGTGACGGTCACGAACAGCAGAAGGATCGCCGCCAGCCCGATCCGGGCGTACCACTCCTTCACGATCATCGGCAGCTCCCGGCGGATCGCCCCCTCCACGAGCTGAAGCACGATCTGCCCCCCGTCCAGCAGGGGGATCGGGAGCAGGTTCAGGATCGCGAGGTTGATGCTCAGGAACGCGATGAGCAGCCAGAGGGAGTCCACCCCCGTCTCCGCCGCCGCCACGCTCGACCGCGCGATCTCGATCGGCCCGCCGAGCTGGGAGATCGACACGTCCCCCGCGAAGAGACCCCGGAGCACGCGCAGCACCTCCCCGCCCATGCGCCAGGTCCAGGTCCAGCCGTACTCGGCCGCGCGACCGAAGCCGACCCGCTCGAAACGCACCGGCGCGCTCGCGATCATCCCGACTCGTGGGGCACGTCGGGTCGCGGTCCCGACCGTGTCCGCCGGAACGTCAGTGTACTCCGGCGTCACGGTGATGGACCGGCGCTCGCCCTCGCGGACGACGTCGAACACGAGGGGATTCCCCTCCGACCGCTCGATCTGCGCGAGGACGCTGTCCCACTGCACGATCGGCGCGCCACCGATCGCGACGATGCTATCCCCGACCTCGATGCCGGCGCGGTCGGCGGGCATCCCGCTCACGAGCTGCCCCACGACCGGCGGCAGCGGTCCCTCCACCGGGCGCGGCTCACCCTTGATCGCGACCAGGCCGATCGACACGACGAGCGCGAGCACGACGTTCATGAACACGCCCGCGAGCATGATCACGAGGCGCTTGTAGAGAGGCTTGGACTCGAACCACCGATCGGGCGGGATCGGCAGCGGCCCGTGCGGGATCATCGACTGCTCGTCCCAATGCTTCGACCGGTTCTCTGGGGAGATATCCGCCTCGTTCCCGCCTTCGAGCACGCTCGCCGTCTCGTCCTCCTTCGACGCCATGCGCACGTAGCCGCCGATCGGCAGCCAGCTCAGCGCGTACTCCGTCTCGCCTCGCCGGAAGCTCCAGAGCGGCTTCCCCCACCCCAGCGAGAACCGCGGCGCATACACACCCGCCCACTTGGCGGCGAGGAAGTGCCCCAGCTCGTGGACGAAGATCACGAGACCGAGCACCAGCAGTGGCGCGAGCCAGCTCAGGTTGGGCATCCGTTCAAAGCTCCTGGACGGTCCGCCTCGCGGCCGCATCGGCGGCGAGGAGCGCGTTCTTGTCGTTCCCGGGCATGTCACCGTGCCGCGCGAGCGCGGCCTCGATGGCGGTGGGGATCCTGCTGAACCCTAGCGACCCGTCCAGCACTCGCGCGACGGCCGCTTCGTTCGCCGCATTGAAGACTGCCGGCGCCGCCCCACCCTTGCGGCCCGCCGCGATGCCGAGGCCGAGGGTCGGGAAACGATCGTGGCCGACGGGCTCGAACGTCAGCGTCCCGGCACTCACCGGATCGAACCGCGGCACGCCCTCGTCCTCGAGCCGCGCGGGATACGTCAGCGCATAGAGCACCGGCAGCTCCATCGACGGTACGCCGAGCTGCGCGAGCACGCTGCCGTCCTCGAACTCGACCATCGAGTGCACGATGCTCTGCGGATGCACGACGACCTCGATCCGATCATACGGCACGCCGAAGAGCACATGTGCCTCGATGACCTCGAGCGCCTTGTTCGCGAGCGAGGCCGAGTCGATCGTGATCTTGCGGCCCATGCTCCACGTCGGGTGGTTCAGCGCGTCGGCGAGCGTCGCGTTCGCGATGCGCTCGGCGTCCCACGAGCGGAACGGGCCACCGGATGCGGTGATGATCAACCGCCGCACGCCGGGGATCGGGAGGAATCCGTCTCTTGCGCTCGGCCCGCAGTCGACGCGCCCCGCGCAGCACTGGAGCAGCGCCGAGTGTTCGGAATCGACGGGGATCACCTCGCCGCCGTGCGCCTGCACGGCGCGGCGCACGAGCTCGCCGCCGACGACGAGTGACTCCTTGTTCGCGAGCGCGACGCGCTTCCCCGCCTCGAGCGCGGCGAGCGTCGCGTCGAGTCCGGCCGCACCGACGACGGCGTTGAGCACCGTCTGCACGTCGGGATGCGTCGCCGCGGCGACGAGGCAATCCGGTCCGCGTCCCCATCCATCGGGCACCGACGCACCGTTGCGCGGTGAAGCGACGCCGGCGTAGCTCGGTCTCCACTCCGCCGCCGCGCTCGCAAGCCCATCGACATCGCCGTTCGCCGTCATCGCGACGATGCGGAAGCGCTCGGCATGTCGCGCGATCACGCGTTGCGCCGTGCGGCCGATCGACCCCGTCGCGCCGAGCAGCGCGACGCCGGTCGGCGCGGTCGACCGCGCGCCTCGGTCGCCCGCCGGCGCGATTCCCGCGCGACTCGCCGTCACGCCCCGACCTTGAGCAATCGGTCGAGCAATACGTACGCGACCGGGATGCTGAAGAGCAGCGAATCCACGCGATCCAACACGCCGCCGTGGCCCGGGATGAGCCGCGAGCTGTCCTTCACGCCGGCCTCCCGCTTGAGCATGCTCTCGACGAGATCGCCGACCTGCGCGACAATGCTCACGAGCACGCCGACGAGCACGACCGATGGGATCGTGAGTCCGAGGCCCGCGCGCGGTCCGAGGAGCCAGTGCATGTAGGCCCACGCCCCGATGGCCGTCGCGACGATCCCGCCGACGGCGCCGGCGAGGGTCTTCCCCGGGCTCACGCTCGGCATGAGCTTGCGCTTGCCGAGCAGCCGGCCGATGAAGTACGCGCCGGTGTCGTTGATCCAGGTCAGCGCGACGGGGAAGAACACGAGCAGTGCCCCCGCCTCGTCGCCGATCGCGAACCGGTGATACCGCAGCGCGTAGACGAAGCTCAGCATGCCACCGGTGTACCAGACGCCGAAGAGCGTCGTCGAGACGGCTTCGATCGGCTTGCCGGTGCTGCCGCGCGTCCAGAGCGCGACCGAGAGCAACATCGGCACGAGCAGCGCGACGAGCGAGAGCGGCGGGACCCAGAACCCGAGCCGCGACGCGTGCAGCGCAAGCGGCACGAGGGCGGCGAGCACGATGAGCCACGTCGTCATCGGCCGCGCGCCGGCGCCCTCCGCGAGGCGGCCGTACTCCCACGCCGCGAGCGCCGCGGCGACCGAGAGCAGGATCGCGAGTGGGGCGCCACCGAGGTGGAGGATCCCCGCGACGACGGGGATGGCCACGACGGCGACCAGGATGCGCTTCGTCAGCTCGGGCATGCCGTCTCCGTCTCCCGCGGGCCGCGCCTGACGGCGCTCAGGCGCTCACGCGCCCGAAGCGGCGGTCACGGTTCTGGTACTCCGCGATCGCCTCGAAGAGCTGCTGGCGGCCGAAGTCGGGCCAGAGCACCGGCGAGATGACGATCTCCGTGTAGGCGAGCTGCCAGAGCAGGAAGTTCGAGATACGCTGTTCCCCCGACGTGCGGATCAGCAGGTCGGGATCGGGGCAGTCGGCCGTGTAGAGGCGCTGTGCGAGCGCGGTCTCGTCGACGTCCTCGGGCTTGAGACGGCCGGCGGCGACCTCCTCCGCGATGCGGCGCGCGGCGCGCGTGATCTCGGCCCGCGAGCCGTACGAGATGAAGAGGTTGAGCGTGAGCTTCGAGTTGCCGGCGGTTTGCGCGACAAGCCGGTCGACCGCGGCGCGCGCCGCGCCCTCGAGCCGGTCGATGTCGCCGAGGACGCGCACGCGCACGCCCTGCACCGCGAGCTCGTCGGTCTCCTTCTGGATGTACTCCTCAAGCAGCGACATGAGCGCCGTGATCTCGAGCGCCGGCCGCTGCCAGTTCTCCTGGGAGAACGCGAAGAGCGAGAGTACTTCGACGCCGGCGGCGATCGATCCCTCGACGACCTCGCGCACCGACCGCATGCCGCTGCGGTGCCCGAGCGGCCGCGGCAGCATCCGCTCGCGCGCCCAACGCCCATTGCCGTCCATGATGATGGCGACATGGCGCGGGATGGCGCCGTGCAGGCGGATCCGCGAGAGGAGATCGGGGGCGGTCATCGGGCGAGGGGCGCTCAAACCTCCATGATCTCCGCTTCCTTCGCCTTGAGCATCGCGTCGATCTTCGCGATCTCCTCGTCGTGCAGCTTCTGGAGGTCCTTCTCGGCGTGTTTCACCTCGTCCTCCGACACGCCGTCGAGTTTCTTGAGGGCATCGCGCGCGACAGTGCGCGCGTGGCGCACGCCGATGCGACCATCCTCGGCGTACTTGCCGACGACCTTCGTCAGCTCCTTGCGGCGCTGCTCGTTCATCGCCGGGAGCGGCACGCGGATGACGTTCCCCTGCACCGCCGGGTCGAGCCCGAGGTTCGACTCGCGGATCGCCTTTTCGACCGCCTTCACCTGGCCCTTGTCGAACGGCGTCACGACGAGGAGCCGCGGCTCCGGGGCCGAGACGTTCGCGCACTGGTTCATCGCCATGAGCTGCCCGTACATCTCGACCTTCACCTGGTCGAGCATGTTCGGGCTCGCCTTGCCCGAGCGCACCGAGGCGAACTCGCGCTTCGCGGCCTCGACGGCCTTGTCCATCTGTGCCCGGCACTCCTTCAGGATCGACTGCGTCGACGTCATGAGACGAGGGTCCCCACTGGTTCCCCGCGCAGCGCCGTCGCGACGATGCCGGGGGTATGGATGTTGAGCACGATCAACGGCAGCGCGTTCTCCTTGCAGAGCGTGATGGCGGTCTGGTCCATGACGCGCAGGTCCTTCGCCATGACGTCGCGATAGGAGATGCGGTCGAAGCGCGTCGCCTTCGGATCGACCTTCGGGTCGGCCGAGTAGACGCCGTCGACGCTCGTCGCCTTGATGATGACGTTCGCCTTCATCTGGATGGCCCGCAGCACGGCGGCGGTGTCGGTCGAGAAGTAGGGATTGCCGGTGCCGGCGGCGAAGATGACGGCGCGTCCCTTCTCGAGGTGGCGCACGGCGCGGCGGCGGATGAACGGCTCGGCGACCTCCTCCATGCGGATCGCCGTCATCACCCGCGTGTCGAGGCCCTCGCGCTCGAGGACGTCCTGGAACGCGAGGGCGTTGATGACCGTGCCGAGCATGCCCATGTAGTCGGCGCTCACGCGGTCCATGCCCATCTTCGAGATCTGCGACCCGCGCACGATGTTGCCGCCGCCGATCACCATGCCGATTTGGGCGCCGAGTTCGGAGATCGCCTTCACCTGCCGGGCGAACTCGCGCATCGTATCGAAGTCAAGCCCATACCCACGCTCCCCGGCGAGGGCTTCGCCGGAGAGCTTGAGCAGGACGCGGGGGTACTTCAGGGTCATCGGGTGGGCGGCGATGCGGCTCAGGCCTCGCCCATCTTGAAGCGCACGAAGCGCTTCACCGCGAGCGGCTTGCCGCTCGCCTTCGCCGTCGCGGCGACGAGCTGGCCGATCGTCTGCTTGTCGTCGCGGACCCACGGCTGGCCGAGCAGCGTGACCTCGCCGTAGAGCTTCGCGATGCGGCCCTCGGTCATCTTCTTCGCGATGTCCTCGGGCTTGCCGCTCTCGACCGCCTGCGCGACGAAGATCGCGCGCTCGCGCTCGATGAACGCCGGGTCGACGCCATCCTTGTCGACCGCGATCGCGACCGTCGGCACGCCGGCGGCGACATGCTCGGCGACGTGCGCCGCGAGCTGCTTGGCGTCGGCGCCGTTGTCACCGGTCACCTCGACGATGACGCCGGCCTTGCCGTTGAAGTGCAGGTAGCTGCCGGTCGTGCCGCTCGTCTTGAAGCGCGCGACGCGGCGCAGCTCGACCTTCTCGCCGGTCTTCGCCGAGGCACCCTTCACGATCTCGCCGACGGTGCGCGACTTGTCGAACGACCACGGCGTCGCGAGGTACGCGCCCTCGGCGCCGACGGTGACGAGGCCATCGACCGTGTCATCCTGCGCGACGTGCTCGGCGAGCTGGCGCGAGAGCGCGATGAACTCGTCGTTGCGGCCGACGAAGTCGGTCTCGCAGTTGAGCTCGATCAGCGCCGCGACGCTGCCGTCGGGGCTCGTCCACGTGACGATCTGCCCTTCGGCGGCGGCGCGGTCGGCACGCTTGTCGGCCTTCGCGATGCCCTTCTTGCGCAGCAGGTCGATCGCGGCATCCATGTCGCCGCCGGTCTCCTCGAGCGCCTTCTTGCAATCCATCATGCCGGCGCCGGTGCGGGCCCGGAGCTCGGCGACATCCTTCGCGGTGATCTGTGTGGCAGCCATCGTCAATGTTTCCAGGAAAGGAGCGGTACATCGTGAAGTCGCCGCCGTGAGCGCTGAGACTCGGCGGCGGCGACGGAAAGTTACTCGGGGTGCGACCCCTGCACTACCGAGCGCGCATCACTCGGCGGCGTCGTCCCCACTCTCGTCACCAGCGGCCGCGTCGGCACCACCCTCGGCGCCGCCCTTGAGGCGCGCCGCGATCGCCTCGGGCTTCGCGCGACGGCGCCGCGGGCGGCCACCCTTCGCGCCGCGGCCACCGCGACGGTCATCGTCCTGCCGCTCGGTGCCGCGCTCCGACGACCACGTCGTGGCCTCGCCGGAGTCCTCGACCTCGGCGCGCGCCGGCGCCTCGCGGCGCGCCTCGGCCACCGCCTCGGCGATCGCCTTCGTGATCAGCTCCACCGAGCGGATCGCGTCGTCGTTGCCGGCGATCGGCACCGTGATGAGATCCGGGTCGGAGTTCGTGTCGCAGATCGCGATGATCGGGATGCCGAGCTTGTTCGCCTCGTCGACCGCGATGCGCTCCTTCTTCGCGTCGACGACAAACATGAGGCCCGGGATGCGCCCCATCGTCTTGATGCCCGCGAGGTTCTTCATGAGCTTGTCGCGCTGGCGGGTCATCATGAGCTGCTCCTTCTTCGTGTAATTCTCGAAGGCGCCGCCCTCGGCCGACCCGGCCTCGAGCTCCTTGAGCTTCTTGATCTGCTTCTTGACGGTCGAGAAGTTCGTCATGAGGCCACCGAGCCAGCGCTCGGTGACGTGCATCGCGCCGACGCGCTCGGCCTCGCCGGCGACGATCTGCGCGAGCTGGCGCTTCGTGCAGACGAAGAGGACGTTCTCGCCGCGCATGATGACCTCGCGCACGAGCTTCTGCGCGAGCTCGATCTGGCGGAGCGTCTTCTGGAGGTCGATGATGTGGATCCCGTTGCGCTCCGCGAAGATGAAGCGG
>CAYSAR010000088.1:0-9026 GCA_964428985.1 uncultured Gemmatimonadaceae bacterium
CTCGCGCGCCTCCATGGGAGCGAGTTGCTGCTCATCCATGTCGCCGACGGATTCGCCGCGCGCAACATGGCGCAGCTCGACCTGCGCGAGAGCGAGGAGATGCGGCTCGACCGCGAGTACCTCGACGTGCGCGCCGGCGAGCTCAAGGCCGATGGCTTCCGCGTCGATGCGATCCTCGCCTGTGGCGACCCGGCGAAGGAGATCGCCGCCGCCGCCGAGCGCGAGCGCTGCGACCTCATCGCGATGGCGGCGCACGGTCACGGCTTCCTCGGCGACTTGATCCACGGCTCGGTCGCCGATGGCGTGCGCCATCGCTCGATGGTGCCGGTGCTGCTCGTGCGTGGGAAGCCGGAGGATGCGCCGAAGGAGGGCGCATGAAGGGAGCGGCGGCGCAGCTCACCGGCCAAGCCGAGGACTATCTCAAGGCGATATATGAACTCGAGCAGCGGGGCGAGGCGGCCGCGACGAACGACATCGCCGCGCGGCTCGGCATCGCGGCGGCAAGCGTCACCGGCATGGTGCAACGGCTCGCGCGGCTCGGCCTCGTGGAGAACGAACGGTATCGCGGTTCGCGATTGACGCCCTCCGGACGCGCCGCCGCGCTCCAGCTCATCCGCCGGCATCGCATCATCGAGAGCTATCTGGTCGAGCGGCTCGGCTTCGGCTGGGACGACGTGCACGAGGAGGCCGAGCGCCTCGAGCACGCCGCGAGCGACGAGCTGATTGAGCGCATGGCGGACGCGATAGGCAACCCGACCGCCGACCCGCATGGCGCGCCGATCCCGACCGCGAGCGGGGAAGTGGACGAGACGCGGCTGCCGAGCATCAACGACTTGGAGGCGGGCGGGAGCGCGACCGTCGTGCGCATGAGCGACCGGGATCCGGCGTTCCTGCGCTACCTCGATGGCATGGGCATCCGGCCCGGCGCGAGAGTGAAGGTGACTGGCCGCGAACCGTTCGGCGGTCCGGTCACGATCGAGGTGGAAGGGGAGACTCGGCCGCATGCAGTGGGGACGACGGCGGCGAGTCAGGTGTACGTGCAGGAGACGTGACACTCGCCCTCGCCTTCCTGTTGGTCGTCGCCCAAGCGCCCGACCGCACCATCGCGATCGACGAACGCCTCGCCGCCGCCTCGGGGATCCGGGTCGGGGACCGCGTCGTCGTCTCGAGCGTCGCCGGCGCGCCCGGCGACACCGTTACCGTCGCCGCGATCACGCGGCGCGGCGCGGACCCCAGTGACATCTCGCGCGGCGGCTTCAGAGTCCGGCTCCACCTCGACCACCTCCAGCGCCTCACCGGCGCACGCGCGCAGGACCGCGTCGGGCGCTTCGCGCTCGTCGCCGACGATTCGGCCGTCGCGCTGATCAATGCGCAGGCGTTCGGTTTCCGGGCGCACCGCGCCGCCGACGTCGCGGTCGAGACCTCGGCGACGTTCCGCGTCGTGAACCGGTTCCACCGCGCGATCGGCGTCATCACGATCGTCGCGAGCGCGATCTTCCTGCTCTGCATCACGCTGCTCAAGGTCGATGAGCGCCGGCGCGAGGTCGGTGCGCTGCGGCTGCTCGGCATCTCACGCGCGACCGTCGTGCGCAGTGTCGTGCTCGAGGCGTCGGTCATCGCACTCATCGGGAGCGCGATGGGCTCGCTCATCGGCTGGGGTGCGTCGGCGCTCGTGAACTGGCACTACCAAGGTGTATACGCGACGCCGCTGCGCTTCGCGTTCGTGACGCCGGGCATCGTCGCGTTCGCCGTCGCGCTCTCGCTGCTGCTCGGCATCGGCGCGGGGCTCGTCGCGGCGCGGCGGCTCGTGCGCCACGCGCCCCTCGAACTCGTCGGGCGGTGAGGGCGCGCGCATGATGCTCCGCCTCGCGCTGCACTCGCTCACGCGCCGGCGCTCGCGCACCGCGCTCACCGTCGCCGGCGTCGCCGTCGCCGCGGCGATGCTGCTCGACATGGTCATGCTCGGCAGCGGCATGCGGGAGTCGTTCCGTGGGTTCGTCGAGCAGCAGGGCTTCCAGCTCCGGCTCACGCCGCGCGGCACGATGCCGTTCGACACCGAGGCGACGGTCGGCGGGGGCGAGGCGCTGCTCGCCGCGGTGCGTGCGGACCCGGATGTCGTCACGGCGGCACCGGTGCTGGGCGGACGGATCTTCGTGCTCGATGACGGCGCGGGGGTCGCTGACTCGAGCGTCGTCGCCGCATTCGCGATCGGCATCGATCCCGCGCTTCAGACCGACTACGTGCTGGAGGAGGGGCGCGATCCGGCGGCGCCGAACGAACTCGTCGCGAACGCGCAGTTCCTGCGCGCCGCCGGACTCGACGTGGGCGACACGCTGCGTGCGGCGACCGGTTACGACGCCCAGATGCGCCGCGCGACCGGCGCCCGAACGTTCACGATCACCGGCCGCGCGCGCTTCGTCATGCTCTCGGCCACCGAGCTCGCCACGGCGATGCCGCTCGCGACGCTCCAGGCGATGGGTGGCGACGAGCGACGCGACCGGCTCTCGGTCGTGCTCGTGCGCACGCGGCCCGGCGCGGACGTCGAGGCGGTTCGCGCGCGCATCGAAGCGGCCGAACCGCGACTCAGCGCGCTCTCCACCGCCGCCGCGATGCGGCAGATGGACGAACGGCTCGGCTACTTCCGTCAGCTCGCGTTCATCCTCGCATCGGTCTCGTTGCTCGTCGGGTTCCTGCTCGTGACGACGCTCGTGACGGTCTCGGTGAACGAGCGCATCGGCGAGATCGCGGTCATGCGCGCGATCGGCATCGCGCGCGGGCGCATCGTCGCGCAGGTCGTCGCCGAGGGGCTCGCGCTCTCGCTGACGGGTGCGGTGCTCGGGCTCGGGCTCGGTCTCGTCACGGCGCGCTGGCTCAACGGCATCCTCTCGCGCTTCCCCGGTCTCCCCGAGGCGTTCGACTTCTTCCTGTTCGAGCCGTCGCAGGCCATACGCTCGCTCGCGATGCTCGTCGCGTGCGGCGTCCTCGCTGGTGTGTGGCCGGCGTGGCGCGCGGCGACGCTGCCGATCGCGCGCACGCTGCGTGAGGAGGCAGTCGCATGAATCGTCCGGCCCGGCCCGCCGACCGCAAGGCGCGCGACGCGATCCTGGATGGTCGCGCGATCCCCGATCCCGTGCTCCGCGCGAAGGACGTCGTGCGCACCTACGCCGTCGCCGGCGAACCGGTGCACGCGGTCCGCGGCGTCACGCTCGACGTCTTCCCCGGCGAGTGGGTGGCGATCGTCGGGCCGTCAGGCTGCGGCAAGTCGACGCTGCTCAACCTGCTCGGCGCGATAGACCGGCCAACGAGCGGCTCGATCACGATCGGCGGCCGCGACGTCGCGCGCCTCGACGACCGCGAAGCGACGCGCTTCCGGCTCACCGGCGTCGGGTTCGTCTTCCAGCGCTTCTACCTCATGCCGACGCTCTCGGCCGCCGAGAACGTCGAACTGCCGATGGCCGAGGCGGGGATGGGGCGAAAGGAGCGCGAGGCGCGTGCGCGCGAGCTGTTGAGCTATGTCGGACTCGGCGCCCGCGCCGACCATCGGCCGTTCCAGCTCTCGGGTGGCGAGCAGCAGCGGGTCGCAATCGCGCGCGCGCTCGCGAACGCGCCGAAGCTCCTGCTCGCCGACGAGCCGACGGGCGAACTCGACGCGCGTACCGGTGAGGAGGTCATCGCTTTGCTCGACCGGCTCAATGGCGATGGCACGACGATCGTGACCGTCACGCACGACGAGGACCTCGCGCGCGCGGCGCGGCGCGTGATCCACATGCGCGATGGCGCGATCGTCGACGACCAGACCGCGCGGCCGGTCGGCGGGTCGACGGCGCCGGGGCGACACCTGCGCACCGACCACCCCGAGCGTCCCGACGGCGTGAGGCGACGGTGATCGCGCGGCTTGCGCTCCGCGGCTTGCTCGACCGTCCGTGGCGCTCGGCGTTCCTGCTCGCCGGCTTCGGGCTCGGCGTCGGCGTGATGATCACGCTGCTCGCGATCGGCGAGGCGATGGTGACGCAGGCGAAGGACGAGAAGCTCGTCGGCGGGGGGAACGTGACGGTGCTTCCCGACGGCCTCGACATCGAGGTCATGAAGACCGGCGGCGTCGGCGGGATGTTCACGAGCATCTCGAACGCGCGGTTCGTGCATCGCCAGCTGCTCGCGTCGCCGCGGTTCGCCGGCGTCGTGCGCGCCGTCGCGCCGCAGACGGAGGGCGCGCTGCTCTACGTGCGCACCGCGAGCGGCGAGTGGCCGGTGCGCGCGCTCGGCGAGGTGCCGTCGGCGACGCGCGCGGTCGGCGCGGGGCCTGACGTGATCGCTGGTGCGTGGGAGGACGACGACTCCGACCGGCGCTGGCTCTCGCCGACGCCGGCGGAGCTCCGACACGAGATCGATCGGCTGCATCATGTGCCGACCACGCTGAGCGCTGCTGAGCGTGAGACGTGGGGAGAGTGGCACTACTTCAATGTGCTTTCGGAGGACCGTCGGCGGTGGGCGTTCCTCACGATGGCGATCGGTGGTGACGTGCCGAATGGGGAGTGGGACGGCCAGGTGCTGTTGACCGTGCATGAGAGAGGGCGGCCGGCACGACGGTTCACGCGGGAAGTCGCGCCGGACGACATCGCGTTCGATACGACGCGCGCCGACCTCGCGCTCGGCCGCGACCGCGTCGAGGTCCTTCCCGACGGCCGGTATCGGGTCACCGCGAGCGCCCGCGAGGAGCGCACGGGCACGCGGGCGACGATCGCGCTCACCGTCACGCCGGCGCCGGGCGCCTACTTTCCTGGCGCGGCGATCGGCGGCGACGGACTCGTGAGCGGCTACGCGGTGCCGGCGCTCCGCGCGACCGCCGACGGCGTGCTCTGCATCGAGGGACGCTGCGAGTCATTCCGAGCGGCCCAGTCGTACCACGACCACAACTGGGGCACGTGGCGCGACGTCGAATGGGAATGGGGGGCCTCGCGTGCCGGCGAATACACGTTCCTCTACGGACGGGTCATGCGCAGCGGTGCGGACGATGTCGATGAGCCGCTGTTCCTCTACCTCGTCGACTCGCTCGGCTTCCGCGCGCTCTTCCGGCCGCGCGTCATCGCGTACGAGGACACGCGCGTGATCGACGCGAACGGTGAACGCCTCCGCGTCCCCGCGCGCGCGACGTTGATCGACGCCCGGGGCGGCGACACGCTGCGCATCGAGATCACCGTCGAGGACGCCACGGCGACGCGCGTACGGCGTGACGGCGGCGGTGACGCGCGCGCGCGCGAGGCGTCCGGGACTCGGCGCTGGTTCATCCAGTTGAAGGGCGTCGCGCGACTCAGCGGGCGGCTCGGCGGCGCGGCGATCGCTGGCGAGGGCACGGGCTTCTTCGAGACCTATCGATAGGGATCACTCGTGATGACGACACCGACGAAGCGGGCGGTGACGTGGATGGCGGTTGCGGCGCTCGGCGCGACGTCGCTCGCGTGCTCCGAGGACACCGGCATCACCGGAGGGTCGCCGGGCAGTGCGGTGCTGCTCGAGGACCTCTCGTCGCTCCAGGTGTTCCCGGCG
Source organism: uncultured Gemmatimonadaceae bacterium (assembly GCA_964428985.1). Taxonomy (GTDB): domain Bacteria; phylum Gemmatimonadota; class Gemmatimonadetes; order Gemmatimonadales; family Gemmatimonadaceae; genus Pseudogemmatithrix. The sequence continues at coordinate 5,545 of CAYSAR010000088.1, forward strand.
ACGAACTGGTGGAACCTCGACGTCTCGACGGCGCCGGTCGACGATGACTCCGACGCGTTCATCGACTTCATCGGGCGATCGAAGCAGTTGCATCCCGACTTCGGTCCACCGCCATATGGGATCCCGTACATCGGCGTCGGCGATGCCGACGCGCTCGTGCCCGTGCACTGGACGCAGTATGGATCGCAGAGCGACGACGGCGCGCCCGGTCGTGCGCCCGGGTATCCCATCCCGACCGTCGCGCGCACGCAACCGAACCACATCGAGGGCGGCGTGGTCGGCGGCGGCAACTCGGGCGATCGTCACCTGATCCTCATCGACCGCGACAACCTGTTGCTCTACGAGACGTGGGCGACGCGGTGGAACGCCGGCCAGTCGCGCTGGGAGGCGGGGAGCGGCGCGGTCTTCGACCTCGCGACGAACGACCGCCGTCCCGATGGCTGGACCTCGGCCGATGCCGCAGGGCTCGCGATCTTCCCCGGTCTCGTGCGTCGCGACGAGATGCTCGCCGCCGGCCCGATCACCCATGCGTTCCGCGTCACCGTCCGGGCGACGAACGGCTATGTGTGGCCGGCGTCGCACGAGGCCGGAGACACGCCGGGCGCCTTGCCGATGGGCGCACGGCTCCGCCTCAAGGCGTCGGTCGACATCAGCGGTTATCCCGCCGACGTGCGCAAGATCCTCCAGGCGATGAAGACGTACGGTCTCATCGTCGCCGACAACGGGACGGACATGTACGTGACCGGGACGATGGATCCCGGCTGGGACAACGACGTGCTGAACCCCGCGTTCCACGGTCTCACGGCCGATGACTTCGAGGTCATCGCGCTCGGCTGGGGGATGCCGTAGCGGTCAGGGCTGTCGCGCGAGCGACCGCAGTGAGCCGTGCAGGTACGCGACCTTGCCGTCGCTGTCTCGCACGAGGAGGAACGGACGCCGGCCCTGCGGCGTCGCGATCGCGATGCGATCCTCCGCCGTGATCTGCACCGGGAACGTCGTCGCCCCCATGCGCGCGACGAGCTTTCCGTCCTGATCGGCGAGATCGATGCGCACGGCGCCATTGCGATAGCTGCCGGCGATCGCGGCGCGCTCGGCGGGCGTCGCGTCACGCGGTGGGGACGTCGCTTCCGCGGCGCGCGGCGGCACCAGGCCGGCCGCGAGTCGCGCCGCGGCATCGACGATGCCGTTCATCGGATTCCCTGAACGGTTGTCGAACACGAGCACCGCGAGCTTGCGGTCGGGGAACATCGTGACCTGCGCGTCGAACCCGTTGATCGACCCGCCGTGCGACCACATGCGCGTGCCATCGCGCGACGAGACCGCGAGCCCGTAGCCGTATCGCGAGCCGCCGGTGCCGGGCATGTCGACGTGGCCCGTCGTCACCATCGTGACGGCTTCGGGGGCGATCGCCTGCTGGCCGTCGATCCTGCCGCCGTCCATCAGCGCGATCGTGAATCGCGCCAACTCCTCGGCGCTCGTGAACAGGAAGCCCGCCGCCCACTGCGCCGTGTTCTCGGTGTAGGGACGCACGATGACCGGCCCGTTCCCGATGTGTCCATGCGAGAAGTCGTACGTGAGCGCACGCAGCGGGCGGAACGTCGCGCGCGACATGCCCACCTTGCGCATCACGAGCTGCTCGGCGATGTCGCCGAAGCGCGCCTTACCCGCTTGCTCGAGCACGTAGCCGGCCATCGAGAAGCCGGGGTTCGAGTACGAGATGACCTTCGCCGGCTCGGTGAAGAAGAGCGTGTCGTTCACCTCGCGCATGACCTCGCCGAGCGCGCCCTCACCCATGCGTCCGTATGCGACCGCGTTGTCGAGCCATCCGGCCGAGTGCGTGAGGAGCTGGTGCGTCGTGACGGTGCCGACGCGCTTGCCGGCGATCTCGGGCACGTAACGACCGATCGGCGCCTTGAGATCGAGCGAGCCCTGCGCCGCGAGCTGCGCGGCGGCGGTGCCGGTGATCATCTTCGTCACCGAGCCGACGCGGAACAGCGTCTGCGCCGTGACCGGCCGCTTCGTCTCGATGTCGGCGACGCCGAACGCGCCGGAGTACGCGACGCGCCCGTCGGCGACGACGACGACCTGCGCACCGGGCGTCCCCGTCCGCTCGAGCTCGCGCTTCACGAGCGCATCGAGCGAGTCGGCCCACGTGGGACGCGGCGCTTGCGCGCCGAGGGGCGCCGCCAACACAAACGCACCAACGATCAGTCGTCGCATGAGTCAGTCGGAGAGTGGTCCTTGTGTTCTCTGTGCTCGCTGCGGTGAGGGCAGTGCCAACCGAATCTACGGCCGCAGCGTCGCGACGAGCCAGTCAGCCAGCACCCCCAACACTTCCCCATCCACCTTCCCGCTGGGCAACGTCGCGTATCCACTCGGATGCCCGATCGAGTCGCGCACGAAGAGGTGGTTCCGCGCCGGGAACATCCGCAGCGTCACGCGCGCGTTGCCCGCCGCACGCATCGTCGAATCGAGCATCCGCGCCTCGACCGGCCGCACCTGCTGGTCGGTCTCGCCCTGCATGATCAGCACCGGCTGGCGCACGCGCGCCGCCGTCTCCAGTGGATCATACGTCAGGAAGAACCGCATCCACGGCTTCTTCGCGTCGCCTCGCTCGAACGACTCGCGCAGGTCGCGCAGCACCGAGTCCTTCGCCGCCGCTGGAATCGCCGGGTTGCCACGGATGAGGTTCTCGAACTGGTAGTCGATGATCTCCCGCCCGGTGAACGCCGTGCCGGCCATCAGCACGATCGCGGCGATGCGCGAATCACCCGACGCGACCATCGGCGCGATGACGCCGCCCTCGCTGTGCCCGACGAGCGCGATGCGATCGGGATCGATCTCGGGGCGCGCGCGCAGGAACGCGACGCCGGCGCGGATGTCGTCGGCGAGATCGCTGCTCGTGCCGTTCACGTCGCCACCGGAACCGCCGATGCCGCGGTCATCCATGCGCAGCACGGCGATGCCGCGACGGCCCAGCGTGTCGGCGACCTGGCGGAAGATGCGCACGCCGTCGGCGAACGGGAGGTACTCGTCGCGGTCCTGCTGACCGGACCCCGTGATCGTCACGACCGCCGGCACACGACCGCTTCGATCCGCGGGTAGCGTCAGCGTGCCGACGAGCACATGCCCCGTCGGCGTGCGCACGGTGACTTCCTCGGCCGTGTAGGGCGCGCCCGCCGGCGCCGAGTAGTCCGGCCGGCCGAAGCGCACGCCCGCGGCCTCGGCACCCTCGACCACCTTCACGACGAGTCCGAGCGCCGGCAGCACGCCGCCGGTCACGTTGCCATCCTTGTCGACGGCGACCGTGGTGACGTTGCCCATCACCGTGAAGCGCGCACTGTCATCACCGATGAGTTCGAGCGTGCCCTGGAGCCGCGACGCGTTCGAGAGCGCGAAGAGATTCATCGGCAGCGCGCGTACGCCCGCGGCGCGTGCGGCACGCACCGCCTGTTCGGCGATCACGAAGTCGTTGTTGACGA